>CALFPM010000207.1 GCA_937919155.1 uncultured Clostridia bacterium | reverse complement strand
GCGCAACAAGACCCTGGGTGTCCTGGGCTTTGGCCGCATCGGCCAGCGCGTCGGCGAGATCGCCCGCGTCTTCGGCATGAAGGTCGTCGCTTATGACCCCTACCTGCCCGCCGAGATCTTCGCCAAGAACGAGGCCACTTCCATGTCCATCGCTGAGGTCTGCGAGGTTGCTGACTTCGTCACCATCCACCTGCCCCTGACCCCCGAGACCAAGAACATGTTCAACAAGGACTCCATCTCCAAGATGAAGAAGGGCGTTATCATTATCAACACTGCTCGTGGCCCCTTGGTGCATGAGCAGGACATGGCCACCGCCCTAAAAGCTGGTCAGGTAGGCTGGTATGCTGCCGATGTAGTGTGCAAAGAGCCCATGGCACAGGATAATCCCTTGTTGGGAATTCCCAATTGCATCATCACTCCCCACATTGCCTGGGCTACCCAAGAGGCTCGCAGTCGTCTTATGGCCATTGCAGCAGACAATATCAAGTGTTTTCAGCAGGGAAATCCTGTAAACGTGGTCAATAAAAACTAATGGGAATTGTATCTGCAGCCTTGCAGCTTATGAGGTCACGTCAAGATTTTTTTCTCAAGCTCTTGGGGGAGCATTTATGGATTTCCTTTACCGCCATTTTCATTGCCATGGTGCTAGGGCTGGTAATCGGAATTCTCGTCAGTGAATTTCGCCTGATTTCCAAGCCCTCCATCGGCTTTTTTGCAAGTTGAAGATTCAGCCATATTTTCCGAGTGTTTGTATTGCACGTGCCCCAACGGGTTGTCATATACTTGGTCTGCCATTTCTGTTCCTGCTAATTTTTCTATCAAGCAAAATGCAAAATCACTTGACAAACCAGGTCCTTTGGCTGTAATGATATTTTTGTCCGTGCAAACGAAATTATCAGAAATTTCAGCACCGAGAAGTTCATCTTCAAAACCAGGAAAGCAAATCGCTTTACAGCCATTGAGAAGATTTTTTCTTCCGAGAATCATCGGAGCGGCACAAATCGCAGAAAGAAGAAGTTTGTTTTCAGCACAATAATCAATAAAAGAATTGACAACTTCATTTTTCATAAGGTTTGTTGTGCCGGGCATTCCGCCGGGAAGAATCACACCTGTAATTGAATCATTTAATGCAATTTCTGCATCGGTTGTGTCACAATTTATTTCAATATTATGTGAACCTTTTACTGATTTTGAACCAAGACCAACGCTCGTTATTTCAATTCCTGCACGGCGTATAACATCAAGCGTAGCAACGGCTTCAACCTCTTCAAAACCGTCTGCAAAGAACATATAAAGCATGATTACATCCTTTCTAGTCCAAGGTAAGACCTAAATATGCATTGTTTATATTTTTGATTGTTTTATCCGCCGCATCGTTGACGGCTGTTAACATGGCATAGTCGATTATTTCGCCTTCGTTTTTTACCCATGGCGGATAAAAAACGGTAATTGAGTCGGCTCCGATAACATCATCGCTTCTGATTGATTCGAACAACTTATTGCAATCTGTAAAGGTTGTTTCCTTGACAACTAAACTCTTGTGGATAGCGTTGTAAAGTGAATAACCTTCACAGTGTTCAGAGGTTGCTCCGTTGAAATATTTGGTGTGTTCAAATGCAAAATCTATTGCTTGCTTGTCCCATTTAAAAAATGAATGTCCGCCAAACGCGATGTTTCGTAATTCTTCTCTGTCAGAAATTATCTTATTTCGGGATTGAATTATCTCTTTTGTAAAATACGAAACGGGATAATTTGCTTTTCTGATTTTAAAAACTGTTTTGTAACCGTGTTTTTCGTAGAAATCAAAAAGACTTTTTTCTCCGGGTTTCAGACAAATAAAGAATTTATTTCTTTTGTTTGCAATTTCCTTTGCAAAAGAAAGAAGCTCGGCCATCAGACCCCTGCCCCTGTATTTTTTCAAAGTAGATGCTGCATAAAGATAATATGATGGGTAACACTTTCCGTCTATGCACATATCTCCTTCGAGCAAGAAAAGCACAGAAGCTACATCGCCGTTTATTTCATAAACAAGAGTTTTATCCTCAACAAAACGGTTGTCGAGAAAAAAACGTATTTCTTGTTCTGAATCACCGAATGCTTCATTCCATAAATAAATTATTTGCGGAATATCATTTTTGGTGGATAATCTTATCATAATCCAAGTGCCTCGACCACAGCTTTAAGAACCGATTCTGAAATAGTTTCAACAGGAAGCGGTTCACCGTCACAACTGCAATTGATTCTGTGCCAGCCAAGCTTCTTGCAGGCATAGTCTGCCGCTATTCGGCAACTGTTGAGATATTCAACATCTTTTTCGTGAATATCTTTTTTTGATTCATCGCCGTTGTATCTTCCTGTCATAAGTTTCTGAGAAACTTCGATAGGCATGTCAAGATAAATAACGGCATCGGGCTTCGGAATGCCCATTTTATTGTATTCAAAGTCTTCAAGCCATTCAAGATATGAATCCCAATCAGCTTTATCGGTTTTGGTGAGCTGATGATATGCATTTGATGTTGTGTATCTGTCTGCAAGAAAAATTTCGCCGTTGAGATATTCGTTTTTCCAGTTGCAATTATAACTTACAAATCTGTCAACGGCAAAGAAAGCAGATGCAGCATAAGCGTTTACATCACCGGGTTTTTTGCCGAATCTTCCCGCAAGATACATCTTTACGGGTTCGCAGGCAGGATCATCATAATTGGGAAGTTTTATAAAATTAACTTTCATGCCTAAAGCAGCAAGCTTATCTTTGAGTATATTCTCCTGGGTGGATTTTCCGCTTCCGTCAAGACCTTCTATTACAATGAGTTTTCCTTTCATACTTCCTCCATTTTACTCTATAATTATTAACATTATATCAACAATCGATGTACATTTCAAGTACAACTGCAACAAATTTATGTACAGAACGGAGTAAAGAATTGTTCCGTACTCCGTTTTTAATTTCAAACAAAAATAGGCTGCATTTGTTTTGCGTTTATTGCATTAATAACTGCGTCATAAGTTTTGTCAAAGTCAGCAACGATTGATCTTGGCTTTTTTTCGCTGTCATCCTGCCTCATGGGAACAAAATAAATATTTCTTGTGTTAAGCAATTTTCCTATGTTTGCAGCTGAATTAGAAAGTGCATCATTGGTTGAAACTGCAATAAGCAGCGGTCTGTCGTTGCGCAGATGTGCTTTTGCCGCGAGAGTTACGGGTGTATCTGTTATTCCGTTTGCAAGCTTTGCAATAGTGTTTCCCGTGCAGGGCAAAATAAGCATAATATCGAAAAGTTTTTTCGGCCCGACAGGTTCCGCTTCAGTTAATGTTGCAATAATTTTGTTTCCTGTCAATGATTCAATCTCTCCGATATGATCGCTTGCCTTTCCGAATCTGGTGTCGGTTGAATATGCATTGAATGACATCAGAGGTATAATGTTGATATTTTTTTGCTTAAGAATTTTTATTTGTTCTTTTGCTTTTTCAAATGTACAGAACGAGCCGCACATAGCAAAGCCTACCGTAATATTACTCATTCTCCTCCACCTCTTTAATAATATTAAGGATTCCGTCAGCAATTATTTTGCCCGCTGTTTTCGGTGCAACTTTTCCCGGTAAAGATGAACATTGTATTGCATTTATTCCTCGTTCGTATGCGCACGAAAAATCCGTGCCGAACGGAGAAGATGCAACATCGATTATCAGACAGTCGTTTCTGAGATTCTGAATAATCTTTTTGTCAATAACAAGTGACGGAACAGTGTTTATAACTATATCGTATTTATTTGCGTGTTTGTAAAAATCTGAAATTAAAACTCCCTTGCAACCTTTGGTGAATGCGGTTGCAAGGTCGCCTGATTTCCGTGCACATACGGTTATTTCAGCCCCTAAAGCGCTAAGGACATCACATATTGATTTTGCAACACGCCCATAACCGAATACTGCACATTTGCTTGAGTGGATTGTGTAATCTATGTTTTCAATTATTGCTTTCAGAATTCCCTGAGCAGTCGGAACAGTGTTCATAACCGTGACATCCTCTCTTTTAAAATAATCATAAACATTTGAAGTTCTTTTTTTCAGCTTTGATTCCATGGTTTGGGGTAACATTCCTGCAAAAACCGGTTTGTTTTCGGATAACATTCCTATAATTTCATCTGCAGTTTCTTTTATCGGAACAACCGAGAAAATATATTTTTCGTCTTTTATGATCGGCAATGGGAAAATAACTGCATCGTGTTCCTTGATTTCTTGTCTGATATCCGAAACACATTTTTTGGTCTTGTTCGGTAAACCGTATATTGATGTTTTATAACCCAAGGATTCAAAATAATCAGACATATAAAGCTGTCTGCTGTCTCCTCCGATTATGATAAAACTGTTTATATTTTTCAAATTTACACCTCCCTGTGATTTACTAACATTTTATGGAATGTGTTATTACTCTGTTACACTGCAAAAAAATTATAAAATTGGATTTTTCTCTTTATTTTTTCGAATGTATGTTATATAATAAATTATCATTATTTTAAGGAGAAATAAGATGTTTGAAATAGATAAACTTCTCAAACAGGTCAAACGTATACATTTTATCGGAATAGGCGGTTCCGGCATGTGTCCTTTGGCTGAAATTCTTCATGAAAAGGGATACTTGCTCAGCGGATCTGATAACAACGAAACCGATACTCTTGCAAGAATCCGTTCAATGGGCATACCTGTCACTTTGGGTCAGAGGGCAGAAAATATTTCAGGCGCCGAAATGATTATTTACACCGCTGCTCTTTTGCCTGATAATCCTGAACTTGTTGCAGCCAAAGAATCGGGAATACCCACTTTCGAAAGAAGCAAGCTTCTCGGCGCAATTACAAGAATTTATCCAAACTGTATATGCATAAGCGGAACGCACGGAAAAACAACTGCATGTTCAATGCTTACACAGGTTTTGATTGAAGCTGATTTTTCGCCTACAGCCGTTATCGGCGGCAAACTCCCGCTGACAGGGTCAAACGGTATTGTCGGAACGAGTGAACACATGGTATGTGAAGCCTGCGAGTTTGTAGATACATTCCTCGATTTGTCGCCTGATATTGCGGTTATTCTTAATGTTGATGAAGATCATCTTGACTACTTCAAAACATTTGAAAATCTAAAAAAATCATTCACAAAATTTGCTTCAATGGCAACAAAGAAAATTATTTTCAACGGCGATGATTTAAACTCAGCAGATACCGTAGTTCCTGCTGTTGAGATATGCAATAAGCCTGTGATAACATTCGGTCTTGATGACGGCAATATTTACCGCGCGGTAAATATTGAAATGATTAATGAATTTGCTGTTTTTGATCTCATCAGATACGGTGAGCTTCTCGGAAGAGTCAAGCTTGGTATTCCCGGTAAACATCATGTATATAATGCGCTTGCCGTTATTGCGTCAGCAATGGAATCGGGTGTCAGCTTTGAACAATGTGTTAAAGGTATCAATGATTTTAAGGGCGCAGGCAGACGCTTTGAAATTCTCGGCGAATATGAGGGTATCACAATTGCTGATGACTATGCCCACCACCCTAAAGAGCTTGAAGTGACACTCAACACCGCAATGAAAATGGGCTACAAAAAAGTATGGGCTGTCTTCCAACCTTTCACATATTCAAGAACAGCTATTTTGTTTGATGAATTCGTAAGAGTGCTTCAGATACCTGACAAATGCATAATGACAGAAATCATGGGTTCACGAGAGGTTAACACCTATAAAATCTACACTTCACAGTTGGCAGAGAAAATCCCCGGCAGCGTTTGGTTCAATACTTTTGAGGAAGTGGCGCAATACGCTGTTGACAATGCCGAGAACGGTGATCTGATTATCACGCTCGGTTGCGGAGATATATATAAAGCAGCAAAACTGATGATAAACAAATTGAAAGAGAGGCAGTGAAACAATGAAGTATACCGTTAATAAAACCAATTTTAATGATTTCTCAGTTTTTGAAATCAACAAACTTGGCGGCAGAGGTTATTCAATTCCTTATTCATCAAAAGAAGTTCTTAAAAAAATATCTTTCAAAAAAGAAAGAACATCATCGGATATTGTTAAGGTTCTTTCAGGTAAATGGCAGTTCAGATATTTCAAGAGCAGAAATGAAATGCCTGATATAATCGACACAGACAAAGAGGCATTTCAGACTGTAAAGGTTCCCTCAACCTGGCAGAGAACAGGTTATGATGCACCTGCTTACATTAACTGCCCTTACGCATTCGATGACAAGCCTCCTTATGTTCCTGAAGAACAGCCTGTTGGAGTTTACAGAAAGATTTTTGATGTTGAAAACATTGATAAAACATATATTCTTTCTTTCCTTGGTGTTATTTCCTGCCTTGATTTATATGTGAACGGTGAGTTTGTCGGTTACAGCGAAGGAGCTCATAACACGGCAGAGTTTGATATTACCAAATATATTAAAAATGGTGAGAACGAAATTCTTGCTATTGTTCACAAATGGTCAAACGGCACATTCCTTGAGTGTCAGGATATGTTCAGAGAAAACGGAATTTTCAGAGATGTTCTTCTCTACGAAATGCCTGAAACATATTTTTACGATGTTTATTATCGCACCAAAGAGACATCAAAGGGTTGGAATCTCGATATTAATGTTGCTCTCGAAGGTTGTGCAGACGGTTTCTGCGTTTGTGCCGAGATATATAATGCCAAAAATAAGCTTGTTGCTTCCAAATGCATTGAATCCTCAGCTGAAACAGTTGTTAAATTCAAGGATCTTGATGTGATTCCCTGGAACGCCGAAATTCCTACACTTTACACAGCTTATCTTACACTTTACAAAGGTGAAACAGAAATAATGTCTGTGAGAAATTATATCGGTTTCAAGACGGTTAAGATCAAGAAAGATATTTTCACCGTTAACGGTAAGAAAATCAAAGTCAAGGGTGTTAACCATCACGATACACATTACAAAAACGGTTATGTTATGAGTTTTGATGATATGGAAAAAGACATCAGACTTATGAAATCACTTAATGTAAATACCGTCAGAACATCACATTATCCCCCTGATGCTCAGTTCCTTGTGCTTTGTGATATGTACGGTCTTTATGTTGTTGATGAAGCAGATATCGAAACTCACGGCTGCGGATGCGATCCTCATAACAACATTGATCTTATCAGCCACGATCTTAAATGGGCACCGAGATATCTTGACAGAGTAAAGAGAATGTATATGCGCGACAGAAGCCGTGCGGGCATTATCATGTGGTCACTCGGTAACGAAGCAGGCGGATATGCTTGCCACGATGTTTGCTATGACTTCCTCCACAGCGTTTGTCCCGAAATCCCCGTTCATTATGAAGGCGTTGTCCGCAACGAAAGACATTCTTATGATGTTGTTTCGGAAATGTACACAGACCATAAGGATGTTGAGAAAACAGGCAAGCACATCAGAGGAAAGAAATATACACCCAAGCCCTTCTTCCTTTGTGAATATGCTCATGCAATGGGTGTTGGTCCCGGCGGACTTGAGGAATACTGGAAACTTTTCTATAAGTACGATAATCTTATGGGCGGTTGCATCTGGGAATGGGCAGACCACGCCGTTTATCACGCAAACGGTAAGCTTAAATTTACATATGGCGGAGACCATGGAGAATGGAGACATGACGGCAACTTCTGCGTTGATGGTCTTCTTTATCCTGACAGACGACTTCACACAGGCGCAAAGCAGATGAAGAACGTTTACCGTCCTGTCAGAGCAGAATACGACAACGGAATTATTACATTTGTTAACACAAACAGATTCCGTAACACATCATATATCACCGCTGTTTGGGAGCTGGTCAAGAACGGAAACATTCTTCTTGCTGCAGATGAAGTTATTCTTAATATCGAACCTGAACAGAAGATGGAATATGCTGTTGATTTCAAGATTCCCAAAGGTGACTGTGACTGCCATCTTAATGTTTATTATTTTGATGGTGATGATGAGATAGCATTCGAGCAGATCGCACTCAAAGAGGAATATGAGTTCAAGCCTGAGAAATCAAAATCCAAGCTTTCACTTAACAGTGACGGTGAAATCAGCACACTTGCTTTTGAAGGCGGCAGCATAAGCTTCTCAAATAAGACAGGTATGCTTGAAAGCTATATCTCAAACGGCACTGAGCTTATTAATTCCTCCCCTGCTTTTGCAAAAGGTTTTGTTCCCAATATTTT
>CALFPM010000206.1 GCA_937919155.1 uncultured Clostridia bacterium | reverse complement strand
TGCCCCGTTACGCAATGACAATGGGCATCGGCTCAATTATGAAGTCAAAGAAAATTGTGCTTATCGCAACAGGCGCTTCAAAGGCAGAGGCAGTGAAGGCTATGATTAACGGCCCCGTAACTCCTCAGTGCCCCGCATCAATTCTTCAGCAGCACGCTGATGCAGTTATCTTCCTTGATGAGGCTGCAGCATCTCTTCTTTAATTTATACCCTCACGGAGGTCAAAAACAATGGACAAGAAAACTTTTTATATAACAACTCCGATTTATTATCCCTCGGATAAGCTTCATATCGGACACACATATTCAACCGTAGCGGCAGATGCCATTGCACGCTACAAGCGCTTTCAGGGCTTTGACACTTTCTTCCTGACAGGCACAGACGAGCACGGTCAGAAGATTGAGGACAAGGCAAAGGAAGCAGGCGTAACTCCCAAGGAGTATGTTGACAAAATCGTTGCAGGCATCAAAGATTTGTGGAAGCTGATGAACATTTCAAACGATAAGTTCATCCGCACAACAGACGATTACCACGAAAAGGCAGTTCAGAAGATATTCACCAAAATGTACGAAAAGGGCGATATCTACAAGGGCTACTATGAAGGTCTTTACTGCAAACCCTGCGAATCATTCTGGACAGAAACTCAGGCTGTTGACGGCAAATGTCCCGACTGCGGCAGACCCGTTACAAACGAGCGCGAGGAAGCTTATTTCTTCAAGCTTTCAGCTTACGGCGACAAGCTTCTCAAGTATTATGAAGAGCATCCCGGTTTCATCGAGCCTGTGAGCAGACAGAACGAAATGGTGAATAACTTCATCAAGCCCGGTCTTCAGGATTTGTGCGTATCCCGTTCATCATTCAAGTGGGGCATTCCCGTTCCCGTGAACGAGGACCACGTTATCTACGTCTGGCTTGACGCTCTTACCAACTACATCACCGCTCTCGGCTTCGGCTCAGAGGATGACACAATGTATAAGAAATTCTGGCCTGCGGATGTTCACCTTATCGGCAAGGATATCATCCGTTTCCATACTATTTATTGGCCTGCATTCCTTATGTCCCTTGATGAGCCCCTGCCCGAAAAGGTTTACGGCCACGGCTGGGTGCTCCTTGAAGGCGGCAAGATGAGCAAGTCAAAGGGCAATGTTGTTGACCCCGTTATTCTTGCTGAAAGATACGGCGTTGATGCTCTTCGCTATTATCTTCTTCGTGAAATCGCCTTCGGTTCAGACGGCATTTTCTCAAACGAAAATCTTATCAACAGAATCAATTCAGACCTTGCAAACGACCTCGGAAACCTTGTTTCAAGAACCGTTGCAATGGTTCAGAAATATTTCGGCGGAACAATTCCCGCTGAAAGAGAAGCAGGCGAATTTGATGCAGACCTCAAGGCTCTTGCGGCTCAGACAAAGATTGATGCTGAAGCAGACCTTGACAAGCTCAATTTCTCGGTTGCTCTCACAAATATCTGGAAATTTGTTTCAAGAACAAACAAATATATCGACGAAACTGCTCCCTGGGCGCTTGCAAAGGATGAAGCAAAATCCGCAAGACTTGCCGAGGTTA
>CALFPM010000205.1 GCA_937919155.1 uncultured Clostridia bacterium | reverse complement strand
CGGGAGTTATCATTGATGCCTTTTCCTTGACCGCGTCATAATCAACATCGCCGCAAAGCTTGCCGTTTTCGTCCCTGTCCATACCAACGTCAAGCACGATTGCGCCGTCCTTGACCATATCCGCTTTAACAAATTTTGCAATACCAACCGCCGCAACAAGAATATCAGCCTGCTTTGTGATTTCCGCAAGGTTGACCGTCTTTGAATGGCAAACGGTAACGGTTGCGTTCCTTGCAAGCATAAGCATCGCCATGGGTTTGCCGACTATATCGCTTCTGCCGATGATTACACAGTGCTTGCCTGTGGGGTCAACGCCTTCATATTCAAGCATTTTCACCATTCCCATAGGTGTGCAGGGCACAAGACCGCCGTTGCCGATGCAGAGCTTGCCCACATTTTCGGGGTGGAAGCAGTCAACATCCTTTTCGGGAAGAATTCTTTCAAGCACCTTGTTTTTGTCAATATGTTTGGGCACAGGGAGCTGGCAGAGAATGCCGTTAACTGACTTGTCCGCGTTCAGCTTATCAATAAGTTCGAGGAGTTCTTCGGTTGTTGTTTCCTCGGGCAGAGCAAATTCAAGAGATTTCATTCCCGTTCTTTCGCATGCCGCTTTCTTGTTGTTAACATAAATTCTTGATGCAGGGTCACTGCCTACGATAATAACCGCCAGAGTGGGCAATATGCCCTGAGCCTTAAGCTCCTCAACCTGCTCCGAAATTTTATCAAGATTGAATTCTCTTATTGCCTTGCCGTCAATTATTTTAGCCATTGGTCTTCACTCCTTATAACTGCGTTTATTCTTCGTTTTTCGCATCGGAAACTGTATTTTCTGCGGAAGTTTCTTCTTTTTCTTCCGTGTCATCCGTGTTTTCTTCACTCTTTCCCGCTTTTTCATCAAGGAAATAGTCAACGCCCTCAATGGGTTTCGGGTTTTTGGTGTACTTTATGAGAAGAATGACAAGAAGCGCTGCACAAACCACCACAAGAGCAGCCGAAAGCGCCTGAGAAACACGGATTGTTGTGCCTGCAATGTAGAGGCTGTCCGTGCGGAGTCCCTCAACAAAGGTTCTTTCAAGACCGTACCACACACCGTAGCACAGAGCAATCTGTCCGCTGAATTTTCTTGCTTTTTTACAGATGATGAAAAGCACAAAGAAACCGAGAAGACACCAGATTGATTCATAAAGGAAAGTAGGGTGCACGGGGAGAGTGGGGTCAACGCTGAAGCCTTTGTATTCCGACTGACTGCGGATAATGTCGATTGCGATTTTTTCGCTCCACATACCCCAGGGCAGGTCGGTGTTGACACCAAAAGCTTCCTGATTGGTGAAATTGCCCCATCTTCCGATGCCCTGACCGATAAGCAGGCTCATTGTTGCCATATCGAGAAGATTGAAATAATTGAGTTTTCTTATCCTGCAAACAACATAAGCCGCCGCAAGACCGCCGATGATTCCGCCGTAAATGGCAAGACCTCCCTGCCATATCTGCGGTATTTCCGCAAGATGAGCGCTGTAATAATCCCACTTGGAGAAAACATAATAAAGCCTTGCGCCGATAATGGCAAAAATAGTGCCGTAAATAAGCACATCAATCATTTTGTCAAGGCTCATTTTCCATTTATAGGCCATTCTGCCGCCGAAAAGCACAGCAAGCAGAAAGCCGAATGCAATAATCGCGCCGTAAAATCTGATTTCAACATCCATTCCGAAAATGTTGAAATCCGCAAGCACCGCAGGCACGCTGAATCCCCTGTCGATGCCCGTAAAATAAACAACGGTATAATCGGACATTTTATCATTCCTTTCTGTTATACATTATGATATAGGACTGATGACGGAAAGTGCCGAGAATTCATCCCTGACTGCATCAAGCCTGCTCTGCACCTTTTCAAGTGTCAGCTTTTTGCAGACTTCAAGCTCTGCAAAAGGCTTGTAGCCGTTGAAATAAAGATTCATCATAAGATTTGCGGTGTCATCAATATCATTGTAGCTCATAACATATCTGCCGTAGAATTTGCGCTTTGCTCTCTCAAAAGCGGCAGGATCGATGCCCTCTTTCTTGCAACGCTTAATTTCCGCTTTTATTATTTCACAAGCCTTGTCCGGGTCTTTGCTTGAGCCGCCAAGCATAAGGCATGAGAAACCGAAACCGTTGAAAACATCGCCGCCGAAGCCCATATCAACAAGCTCTTCGTCAAGCAATTTTTTGAAAAGAGGCGAAGATTTTCCTGCAATAACCTCAACCATAACCTGAGATGCAATTTCATCCTCAAGGGTCAGCAGAGGCTCTGAAAGTTCTTCCTTGTAACCGAGAAGAAACTGTTTCTGGGCAACGGAAAGCTGCTGTTCAACATATTTCTCAACGGGAATTCCGCTTTCTTTCACAAATTTTCTCTCTGCCGCCTTGCCGTCAGTATTCTTTATGCATCGGTCAACGATGTCGAACACCTCCTGAGGCTCGATGCAACCCACAACGGAAAGCACCATATTGGCAGGGTTATAGAAATTTTTATAAAGTCTGTAAAGCAGGTCTGCATCAATCTTTGCGATTGAATCCTGAGTGCCTGCAATATCAATTCTCACGGGGTGGTCACTGTAAAGCGCCTTAAGCAGATTGAACATTACCTGCCAATCGGGCAAATCCTGATACATTCTGATTTCCTGACCGATGATGCCCTGCTCTTTTTCAACTGTCTGCTGAGTGAAATAGGGATTCTGAACAAAATCAAGAAGAATTTCAAGGGATTCGCCGATATTCTCCGAGCCTTTGAAAAGATAAGCCGTTTTCTCAAAGCTTGTGTAAGCATTTGCGCTTGCGCCTGTTTTGGCAAAACGCTCAAAGGCATTAAGGTCCTCGCTCTCAAAAAGCTTGTGCTCGAGAAAATGAGCGGTGCCCTCGGGGATTGTTTCAAAATCGCCGTTTTCATTTTTGACGGCGGTGTCAATGGAGCCGTATTTCACGCCGAAAACCGCATATGCGGAGGTGTAGCCTTTCTTGGGCATAACCCTGATTTCAAGACCCGAGGAATGAGTTGCGCAAAAAACGGTTTCGCCGAGCTTCTCATTGGTGAGCTGTTCAATTTTCATTTCCGCTTTCCTCCCCTTCCTGCGCCTTAAGCATAAAGATTGTGTCTATGGACAGCTTTTTCGCCGCCTCGCAGACCTGCTCCATTGTGACGGATTCAATTCCGCTTATTTTCTCTTCGGGAGTGATGAGTTCATCCTCAAGCACCTGTGCCGCATACCAGGAACAAATTCCCTCGGGAGTGGTGAATGTGCATTTTTCTTTCAGAGAACGCTTTGAAGATTCAAGCACCTCGGGGTCGGTTTTGCCGCTTCTCAGGTCGGAAAGCTGACTGAGCACCTCGGCAGACACCTTTTTCTCTTTGTCGGTGTCAATGCCGCCCTCAACAAGCAGAATGCCTTTGCTTGCAATGAGCCTTGACCAGCAATAATAAGCAAGACTCAGCTTTTCTCGGACATTCATAAAGAGCTTTGAAT
The DNA here is from genome assembly GCA_937919155.1 of uncultured Clostridia bacterium. Lineage (GTDB taxonomy): Bacteria > Bacillota > Clostridia > Oscillospirales > Acutalibacteraceae > CAG-177. Next base: position 7,835 of record CALFPM010000205.1, on the reverse strand, counting down.
AAGTTCCCATTCCGAAAATATCGTTCATAACGGTAACGGCGTGGATATTGTCCCTGCCGTGGAGCATACCCGTTCTGAAGCCCATAACAAGCTTGCCCTGATTGACAGGGAAGCTCTCCTCATATCTGTTGAAATGTCTGCCTTTCTGAATAAACACCGTCTGAGGTTTCACGGGATTGCGCTCAATTTTGGCAAAGCGTTTTTCAAAAATCTCCGCAACTCTGTCCGCATCTGCACCGCCCACAACGGTTATCTGAAAAATTGCAGTTGAAAGCATATTTTTCCACGCCGCATAAACATCCGCCATTTTAACAGCTTCAATTTCCTCATCGGTGCCGTATTTGGGTTTTCCGTAAGCTTCGGAAGCGCACATATACTCGATGCACTTGTCAAATGCATAGGCACGCTTATCGTTAAGCTCCTCTTCAATGCGCTGAATGAGAAGTCTCTTTTCCGTTGCAAGATTTTCCGCGCCGAAACTGCCGCACTTGCAGTTGGGACTGAAAAGCATGCTTGCAAGAAGCTGAGCGCACTGCTCAACAATGCTTTCATCCGTCAGCGAAAAGCGGTCATCAAGACAGGTTACGGAAAGATTCAGCACCTGAGCCTCGCCGATTTTGGACACACCTGCGGAAACCGATGCGCCGTAAAGCTCATCCAGCTTGCCGTTAAGCATTGAAAAATCGGGATATTCCTTGCAGGAACGCTTAAGAAGATATATAAGCAGAGAATTTGCCGCCGTGTTTTCGTTCATAGGCAAAGCGGCGGAAACAAAAATCTTACCCGTTTTGAATCGGCTTGTCTGTTCCGATACAAGCCGCACCTGATCTGCCAGCATTCTGACCTGAGGCATTGCGTCACTTCCTTAAATTATATCTGTTTAAACTATTATTTCACAATCAGATGTCACAATTCGCAACATCGGCATAAGTTTCGCGTCTGACAACCACTCTTGCCTCGCCGTCTTTCACCATAACAACGGGAGGACGGGGAATTCTGTTGTAATTCGATGACATCGAGTAGTTATATGCACCTGTTGAAAGCACGGCAAGAATATCCCCTGCCTCAACAGCCTGAAGCTTTGTGTTTTCCTGAATCAGGTCACCGCTTTCGCAGCACTTGCCCGCAACGGTAACAACTTCGTTTCTCTCCTCGTTTGCCTTGTTTGCGCAGACTACTTCATAATCTGCGTGATAAAGTGCATAACGGGGATTGTCTGTCATACCTCCGTCAATTGAAACATAGGTGCGTATATCGGGAATTTTCTTTACAGAACCCACTGTATAAAGAGTAAGACCTGCAGCACCAACAACGGAGCGACCGGGTTCAATGAGAACAAAAGGCATTTTAAGGCCAAGCTTTTCGCAGTATTCCTTTACGATAGCGGAAACATTCTTCATATATTCGCCGTAGGGTTTGGGATTCTCCGATTCAAGATACTTGATGCCGAAGCCGCCGCCAAGATTAAGTTCTTCAAGCTCTGCGCCCGTTTCATCCTTGACCGCCTTGTAAAGTTCAAGCATAACCTTTGCGGCAAGCTCAAAGGGATCAATGTCAAAAATCTGAGAGCCGATGTGGCAATGAAGTCCGCGAAGCTTCACGTTGGGAGTTGCAAGCGCCTTTTTTACGGCATCCATTGCCTCGCCCGTTTCAAGTGCAAAACCGAATTTGGAATCAATCTGACCCGTTTTGATGAAATCATGTGTATGAGCATCAATGCCGGGCTTTATTCTGAACATAATTCCTGCGGTTTTGCCCTGCTCCGCCGCAATCCTGCTGAGCATTTCAAGCTCATCAATGTTATCAACAACTATTCTGCCAACGCCGTTTTCAACTGCGGCGCAAAGCTCAGCATAAGTCTTGTTGTTGCCGTGAAAAACAATGTTTTCTGCAGGAAAGCCAACAGAAAGAGCTGTGTAAAGCTCACCGCCCGAAACAACATCAATACCCGTGCCTTCCCGAGCGCAGATGCGGCACATTTCCTTGCAGTTGAACGCCTTGCTTGCATAAACCGCAAGACCGTTGCCGCCGTAATATTCCTTCATTGAATCCCTGAAAGTGCGGAGATTCTTTCTGATTTCATTTTCATCAAACACATAAACGGGAGTGCCGAATTCCTTGGCAAGAGCAACAGTGTCGCATCCGCCAACGGTAAGATGACCCTCGTTATTTATATCAATGCAATCCGATACGTACATTTTAAATTTCCTCCTTAAGGGCATTTTCAACAGCCGCTTTCACTGCCTCAACACCCGTGCCTTTAACAGCGGAAAACTCGATTCTGGGAATATCCGCATATTCACTCAATTCCTCATTGAGAGCCTCTCTGCGCTTTTCGGTTTCCGTTTTGTTGAGCTTGTCACATTTTGTGAGAGCAATCACAAAAGGAATTTCGCACTCGCGCATAAAATCAAGCATCGTCATATCGTCAGCCGTAGGTGCGTGCCGCATATCTATGAGCTGAATAACAAGGCTTATGTTTCTTCCCGATTGGAAGTAACCCTCCATAAGCTCTGCCCATCTTTTTCTCTCGCCCTGATCGCGCTTTGCATAGCCATAGCCGGGCAGGTCAACGAAATAAACGCCGTCACCCTTGAAGAAATTAACGGTAATTGTCTTGCCGGGCACAGAACTGACTCTCGCAAGATTCTTGCGGTTAAAAAGCTTGTTTATCAGCGAGGATTTGCCCACATTCGAACGACCCGAAAAAACAATTTCCGCCTCTTTTGAGGGTGGGAGCTGTTTTGATGTGCCGTAAGCGGCGGTGAATTCTATCTTATCAAATCTCATTTTATCTTTTCCTTATCATTGAGTTATGGATGCCCGTGCAGGCTTGCTCATTTCAACGGGAGTGCTCTTTTTTGAAGCAGGTTTTTCTTCTTTTTCAAGGGCAATTTCCCAGACTTCGCTGACTGTCCTTACAGGTCTGAATGTGATTGCCTCTTTAACCTTGCAGTCAACCTCGTCAAGGTCGGAAATATTATCATAGGGGATAACAACGGTCTTTATGCCTGCTCTGTAAGCCGCCATTGATTTTTCTTTGAGTCCGCCGATGGGAAGAACCCTGCCGCGGAGAGTAATCTCACCCGTCATTGCCACATTCTTGCGAACCTTCATGCCCGTAAGCGCAGACACAAGAGCTGTTGCAATGGTTACGCCTGCCGAAGGGCCGTCCTTGGGGGTTGCACCCTCGGGCACATGAATATGTATGTCACATTCTTTATAAAAAGCGCCGTTGACAGGCAGCTCATCTGCCTTTGAGCGTATGTAGCTGACCGCTGCCTTTGCGCTCTCCTGCATCACTTCGCCGAGAGAGCCTGTAAGCTCCAGCTTACCGCTGCCTCGAAGCACTGCGGTTTCAATCTCAAGCATATCGCCGCCCACGGATGTCCACGCAAGGCCGTTGACTACGCCAACCTCATTTTCACGAATGATTTCATCTGTTTTGAATTTTTTTGTACCAAGCACAGATTCAAGACTTTCAGGTTTAACGGAAACTTTCTCAGCATTGTCTTCAATAATTTCCATAACCGCTTTTCTGCATATGGCGGCAATCTGCTGCTCAAGAGCTCTGACGCCTGCCTCTTTTGTATATCCCTCAATCACAAGTCTGATTGCCTTGTCTGTGATTCTGAAATTCGCGGTTTTAAGACCGTGACGCTTCATCTGCTTGGGAATAAGATGCTTTTTGGCAATGTTGAATTTTTCCTCGGCGGTGTAACTGCCAAGCTCGATAATCTCCATTCTGTCACGCAGAGGAGCGGGAATATTGGACTCAACATTTGCCGTTGTGATAAACATTACCTTGCTCAAATCGAAGGGAAGTTCAATATAATGGTCTCTGAATGTTGCGTTCTGCTCGGGATCAAGCACCTCAAGGAGCGCCGATGTGGGGTCGCCCTTGTAGTCCGAAGAAAGCTTGTCAACCTCGTCAAGCAGAATAAGGGGATTGCTTGTGCCTGCATGCTTGAGAGCATCAATGATTCTGCCGGGCATCGAGCCGATATACGTTTTTCGGTGTCCTCTGATTTCCGCCTCATCCTTGACACCGCCAAGGAAAATGCGGACATATTCCCTGCCCGTAGCCTTTGCAACGGAGCGTGCAATTGATGTTTTGCCGACACCGGGAGGTCCTGCAAGGCAGATAATCTGACCCTTGATATCAGGTGCCATAACACGCACGGCAAGGTATTCGAGAATTCTTTTCTTTATTTTTTCAAGACCGTAGTGGTCATCATCGAGGATTTTTCTTGATTTTGCGATATCGGAATTTTCATCCGAATATTTGCCCCAGGGCAAAGCAAGACAGGTTTCGATATAATTTCTGCTTACAGCCGCCTCAGGTGAGCTTGGTGAATATTTTTCGAGTCTGTCGCACTCCTTGAAAAGCTTTTCCTTAACTTCATCCGGTGCTTTAAGATTGAAAATAGTTTCGCGGAAGTAGTCAAGCTCTTCTTCGTGAGAAATTCCGCCACCGAGCTCCGCGGAAATAACCTTCATCTGCTCGCGAAGATAGTATTCACGCTGATTTTTGTCTATCTGCTCCTGCACCTTGTCGCCGATTTCGGCTTCGATCGAAAGCAGATTGCCCTCATTGGCAAGCATAACGCACATTTCCTCAAGCCTTTTGATGGGGTTTACAAAGGAAAGAATGTGCTGTCTGTCCTCATATTCAAGCATAATATTGCCTGCAATGTAGTCTGCAAGCTCGCCGACATCATTCTTCTGCATAACACCCGTAACGATATCTGCAGGGAGCTGGGGCGCACAGTCTGTGTACTCAGCAAAAACATCCTTTGTGTGGCGCACAAGTGCCTTTGCATAGTCTTCTTTGTCAGCACGGATTGAAGGCTCGTCAATGGGAAAAACCATTGCTTTCAGGTAATTTCCCTTGCCGGGCTCAAAGCCCTGAACAAGCCTTGCTCTGCGGATACCCTCAACGGCGACACGGACATTTCCGCTTTTGCCGGGGAGCTTGAGCACTTGCTTTACGGTTGCAATAACTCCGATTTCGTAAAGATCACTGTAATCGGGATCATCAACGGAAATATCCTTCTGAGTAACAAGAAAAATTTCCTGATCGGTATCCATCGCTGTTTTAAGCGCATTTATTGATTTTTCTCTGCCCACATCAAAATGAATGAACATTTTTGGGAACACCACAAGTCCCCTGAGCGCCACGGTGGGCATAAGAATAAGGTTTTCTCTTTCGGTCATATGTGTCTCCTTAGTTATATATACTCCGTAAAACGGTACAATAATTGAAAATAATACTTTCTTAACTTAGTATTATATAATAAATATGTCAAACCGTCAACCTTTTAAAAATTATGATTTTGTAAATTCCGAAAAAGAAAAGGACTGCCGCCAATGCGACAGTCCCCGTTTATGGGCAAAATTTATTTCATGCCGTTTTCGTAAGCCTCGATCATCTTCTTGAACGTTTGACCCATAGAAACAGTTGTGTCTGAATCTGTTGATATGCCTTGATTTTCTGCCGAGCCGTCAGATGACTGTTTCGTTTGACCCGCACGACGTTTGAGCTTTCCGAGGAATTTTTCGGTTGATTCCCCCGAAAAAATCTTTATGCTCAGCCTCATACCTCCGTCATCAAGCGGTGTAACAAAAATCTTATCAATATAGGTATCAACAAACTCTTTTGAAATTGTGCCTTTTCTTGCATCATTCTGTGCAGCTGCTATTGCCGCACGGACTACCGCAATATGCTTTTTGAAATCCTCGCTTGATTCAAGTGTTTCATTAAGCTCTGCAATAGTTCTTTCTGCTTCTGATATTTCACGGTTGCATTGTTCAGTCATCTCAATGAAATCTCTGTCCGTAATCTGACCTGCAACATTATATTGAAGCAGTTTTGATTTTTTCTGCAATGCGAAATCAATTATCTTTTGCTGTTCCGCAATCTTTTGGGGAAGCTTGCCGTTATCGGTCATTTCGGAATACATTCTCACATATTCCTCAACAAGTGCATCTGCATCCGCCTTTGTGTCACGGAACACTTCGAAAAGAATAGGTTTGATTTCATCTTCATAAATTGCAAATGATGTGCAGGAATCCGAACCGCCTTTGATTTTTCCGGAACATATCCATTTGCTGTTTTTATTACCGTATTTGTCTTTTGATTCTCTGCGATAATATGCCGTTCCGCAATCGGTGCAGAAAAGCTTTCCCGTCAGAAGATTTGCGTGGTTGCAAATTCCCTGACGTGCTTTCACATCATCGCTTCTTCTTTGCAGAATTTCATTTGCCTTATCCCACAGTTCTTCCGAAACAATAGCGGGTACAAGTTCGCCCGTTTCATCTTTGAACATTACCCATTCTTCGGGCGGCAGGAACTTCTGCTTTTTTGTAAACATATCAACAACACGGACTTTGTTACCGACATAGTATCCCTTGTATTTGGGATTTGAAATCATATTTGACATTGTTGAATGAGCGATTTTGTTACCCTTATTGTTGCGATAACCTTTGTCCCAAAAGATTGTTTCAATCTGCTTCATGCTGTATTGGTCGGTTGCATAAAGTTCAAAAAGCTCTCTGACCATAGCCGCCTGTTCTTCATCAATAACAAGTTTTTTATCGACCTTTTTGTAGCCGAAAATATTACTGTTACCAAGAACAACATTTGATTTTATCGCCTGCTGATGTCCGAATTTAATTCGGCTTGAAAGTTTGCGGAGTTCTTCCTGAGCGATTGATGACATAATCGAAAGTCTGAGTTCGCTGTCCTCGTCAAGGGTGTTGATGTTATCATTCTGAAAAAACACACCCACTCCGAATCCGAGAAGCTGACGGGTAAACTGAATTGAATCTAGAGTGTTTCTCGCAAAACGTGAAATTTCTTTGGTTATAATGAAATCAAATTTACCGTCTGCCGCATCATCAATCATTCTGTTGAAGTTTTCTCTTTTCTTAACAGAAATCCCCGACAAACCTTCGTCAATATATCCCGGCACAAAAGTCCAGGCAGAATTCTTTTTGATAAGGTTTTCGTAATAGCTTATCTGATTGCCGAGTGAATTTAACTGCTCGTCACTTTCTGTTGAAACACGGGCATAGTATGTTACCTTGAGAGGAATATCATATATGCTTTTTGTTTTCAGTTGCATTCTCACACTATGTATATCCATATCTCTTTCTCCTCTCTAAAAAGTTTCGTTTTATCATTACTTATACATTATCATAATTCAAGAAAGAAATCAAGAGGTCTGTAACAAAAAACAGACCTCTTTCTATCTTGACAGACCGGACGGCTTTCGGGAATGGATTTTATTTGCCATTCGGTTGCGTTCCGTTTCTGATATTAAACCTTTTTCATAAAGCGTATCGTTGAAATAAATAAGCCACAACTTTTCAATGACTCCTTGCTTTTCAGCTTCGCTCATTTTCCTGCCTGTGCTTTTCTCTTTGCTTTCAGACATCAGCCGTCCCCCTTTCGTTTAATAATCTTTGCCAAAATTTACTGTTTATTCTGTTGAATGTAAAAATCTCCTTTCATTATTCAATATTTTGATCTTGTATTTTGATATTTTGTCTTTCGTTTTGTGATTTGTTTTGCTCTGCTGCTTTGACATTTGCCATAACAACCGAAATGATATATTTTGCACGTTTGAGTTCTTCGAGGCTACCGTAGTTGCTTTCGATTGTTGCAACATCGGCGGTTTTTTCTGTTTGCAGTTTTTCGATCTCAGCTTTCAATGATTTGGTTGTGGCTTTCGGGTTTTCATCAATCCATCGCTTCGCTCGGTAGAATGAATTCAATTCCTTGCTGTGTTCGGTTTTGAATTTATCTCTGCCGAATTTCTTTTTGCTGTATT
>CALFPM010000204.1 GCA_937919155.1 uncultured Clostridia bacterium | reverse complement strand
CAGCGCAAGAAGCTACCGTGATCTCCCCATGAGACTCGGTGAAACTTCAACTCTCTTCCGTAACGAAGATTCAGGCGAAATGCACGGCCTTATCCGTGTTCGTCAGTTCACAATTTCAGAGGGTCACCTTGTTATCAGACCCGATCAGCTTGAAGAAGAATTCAAGGGTTGTCTGAGCCTTTGCAAATATTTCCTCGGAACAATCGGTATGCTCGATAAGTGCACATTCCGTTTCTCACAGTGGGACCCCAACAACACAGCTAAGTATGAGGGCACCGCAGAGCAGTGGAACGCTGCGCAGGAGACAATGGGCAAGATTCTTGACAATCTTGGCGTTGACTACGAAATCGGTATTGACGAAGCAGCATTCTATGGCCCCAAGCTTGACATTCAGTATAAGAATGTTTTCGGCAAAGAGGACACAATCGTTACAATTCAGATTGATATGCTTCTTGCAGAAAAGTTCGGCATGTATTATGTTGACACAGACGGACAGAAGAAGCTTCCTTATATTATCCACAGAACAAGCCTCGGCTGCTACGAAAGAACACTTGCTTATATTCTTGAAAATTTTGCAGGTGCGCTTCCTCTCTGGCTTTCACCTGAGCAGGTAAGACTTCTTCCCATTGCAGACCGTCACCACGCTTATGCAAAGGAAGTTGCCGCAAAGCTTGATGAAATGGGCGTAAGAGTTACCGTTGACGACAGAAGCGAGAAAATCGGTTACAAAATCCGTGAAGCTCAGCTTGAAAAGCTTCCCTATATGCTTCTTGTGGGCGATAAGGAAATCGAAGACGGTGCAGTTTCAGTCCGCAAGAGAGGCGAGGGCGATATCGGCGCAAAGAGCGTTGATGAATTTATCGCATCCGCTCTTGCAGACATCGCATCAAAGAAGATTTGGTAAAATAAATAACGGCAGGCGCACACTTACCGTGTGCGTCTGCCATAATTTTTTTGATTACATATAGATTTTATTGTAACTGCGTGATATAATGTAAAATAGATAAAAATTAACAGGAGAATTTTAAGAAATGAGAAAAATCGATATCTTAAAAACTGTTGCCAACCTGTTTGATTTCAAAACCATAACCGATAACAACAGTAATGAATATGTGGTTTATGCCTGTTCGGGTATTACCGAAGTCGGTTCTGAGCCTGAAGATAAAACGCAGTTTGAGGCTCTTGAAAATCATGTTCATTTGGTTGATAATGTTAAAAAAATCGATTTTGATGAATTGATTGAAATAGGCAAGGTTTTAGGTGAAACCCAGTTGAATGCTCTGAAAAGCAAATTCCCCGATAAGGAGTTTTGTGTTTTTGTTACGGTTGATATAGGAGAATCAATGATAATAAGATTTCATCAGGTTTGGGAAAACGAACCTGCTTATTATAATCCCGATGATTTCAATTCGGATAAAACAAGAGTATTGATGTTCAGTAAATAAATCTTTCACGGAAGGATGATATATATGAAATATGCAGTAGTGCTTTATGACGGAATGGCAGATTATCCCGTTCCTGCACTGGGCGGCAAAACTCCCATGGAGCTTGCAAAAAAGCCTAATTTCGATGCACTTGCTCAGAAGGGCAGAGTAGGTCTTGTTAAGACCGTTGCGGACGGTCTCAAGCCCGGCAGTGATGTTGCTAACCTCAGCGTTCTCGGCTATGACCCCAAGGTTTGCTACACGGGCCGTTCACCCCTTGAGGCGGTGAGCATCGGCGTCAAGATGAAGGATACCGATGTTGCTCTGCGCTGCAATGTTGTTACACTCAGCGATGAGGAAAACTATGAAGATAAAACAATGATTGATTATTCCGCAGGCGATATTTCAAGTGAGGATGCGGCGGAAATCATCAAAACAGTTCAGGAGCATTTCGGCAATGATGAGTTTAAATATTACAACGGCGTCAGCTACCGCCATTGTCTTATCTGGAACAACGGCACAACAGACCTCGGCAAAATGACTCCTCCCCACGATATTTCAGGCAGAGTGGTCGGCGAATATCTTTCAACCGCACCCAATGCGGAAAAACTCATTGCAATGATGAAAGAAAGCTACGACTTGCTCAAAGACCACCCCGTTAACAAAAAGCGAATTGCAGAGGGCAAGGCTCCTGCAAACTCAATCTGGCTCTGGGGTGAGGGCAGCAAGCCTGCACTTTCCGATTTTGAGGCAACCTATGGCGTCAAGGGCAGCATCGTTTCTGCAGTTGACCTGCTTAAGGGCATCGCAATCTGCGCAGGTATGGGTGTGCCCGAGGTTGAGGGTGCAACAGGCTACATAGATACAAACTTTGAGGGCAAAGCTCAGGCGGCAGTCGATGAATGGAAAAACGGCAAAGACCTTGTTTATATCCACATCGAAGCTCCCGATGAATGCGGCCACAGAAATGAGCCTGAAAATAAAATAAGGGCAATTGAGCTTATTGACGAGCGTGTGCTGCCTATTATTCTTGATTACCTTAACGGTTGCGGCGAGGATTACAAGATTATGATTCTTCCCGACCATCCCACACCCATTGTTACAAAAACTCACGCAAGCGACCCCGTACCCTTTATGATTTACCATAAAAACGGCGAGGTTGATGGCGTTGAAACCATAAATGAAACCACAGCCAAAGCAACAGGTGACTTTGTTGAAGTCGGTTGCGGACTGATGAAAGAATTTCTGGAGGCATAAAAATGAGCTACAAAATTAACACAAAATGTATTTTAAGCGGATATTCACCCAAAAACGGTGAATCCAGACAGGTGCCCATCACTCAAAGCACAACTTTCAAATATGATTCAAGCGAAGAAATGGGCAAGCTTTTTGATCTTGAAGCATCGGGCTATTTCTATACCCGTCTTGCAAACCCCACAAACGATGCGGTTGCCGCAAAGATTGCTGACCTTGAAGGCGGTGTCGGCGCAATGCTTACCTCATCGGGTCAGGCGGCTTCGTTCTATTCAATCTTCAACATTGCAAGCGCAGGTGACCACGTTGTCAGCGCATCAACAATCTACGGCGGCACATTCAATCTTTTCAATGTAACAATGAGAAAGCTTGGCATTGACTTCACTTTCGTAAGCCCTCAGGCTACCGAAGAGGAGCTTAACGCCGCTTTCAGACCCAACACAAAGGCTGTTTTTGCAGAGTCACTTTCAAATCCTGCACTTGAAGTGCTTGATTTTGATAAGTTTGCAAATGCTGCTCATTCCCACGGCGTACCCCTTATCATTGACAACACATTCCCCACACCCGTTAACTGCCGTCCCTTTGAGCTTGGCGCGGATATCGTTATCCACTCAACAACAAAGTATATGGACGGTCACGCAACCAGCGTTGGCGGCGTTGTTATTGACGGCGGCAAGTTTGACTGGGCACAGAATGACAAATTCCCCGGTCTCACAACTCCCGATGATTCATACCACGGCGTCACATATACAGAGCGTTTCGGCAATGCCGCATATCTTACAAAGTGTATGGCTCAGCTTATGCGCGATCTCGGCTCAATTCCCTCGCCTTTCAATGCATTCCTGCTCAACCTTGGTCTTGAAACTCTGCCTCTCCGCGTTGAAAGACATTGTTCAAACGCTCTCAAGGTTGCGGAATTTATCCGTGACAGCGGATGTGCGATTGAGGTGACTTATCCCGGTATGGAGGGCAGCAAGGGCTACG
>CALFPM010000203.1 GCA_937919155.1 uncultured Clostridia bacterium | reverse complement strand
ACAACGACACAAACCGTTCAGAGCCTGTTATCTATCTTGATGCTACCGATTCTCTCGACAGCATCAACTTACGTTTCACTCTTCAGAATGCTGAAGTCAACAACTTCACAAGTTCAACACTTAACAGCTTCAGATTTGTAATGCCCAACGATGGCAGTTCAAATTATGACCTTAATGATGACCAGGCTATTGATGATAACATCTACACGCAGACCGGTACTCGGGTTCCTTCGGGCCAGATTTCGGTTCTTGGTCTTAACTATGGTTCACATACCACCATTCCTGCAAATAACTACAAAGCATATATGATGGCGAAGTTCGGCGGCCCCGGCCCCGCAGCAAGTGCTTCTCTGAGCGATAACTACACACTTTTCGCTTCATGGGACACCGCAGCATCAGGCAACGGTGCAATGCAGACAACAGCAGGTATTAACATCATCTTCAGAAGATACGATACAAGAGCTCTCCGTGCTCTCTACAACGGTATGCTCAAGGGCGACGGTTCATCTTACAACTATGCAGGTAACACTGTTACATTCAACAGAGGCGCTAATCCCCGTGCTGAAATGTATAATATCAACAGCACTGACAGAAACGGTAATGCATATTCAGCAGGTGAAACAGACTGGACAATGTTCGTTAAGGCATTGAACACAGCAGGTTCACTTCTTGCAAGACCTGACCTTAACCAGACTCAGATTGATAATGCAGCTTCTGCTCTTTACAATGCTTATCTTAACCTTGAGGGCTACAGTGATAACTTCTACGTAGAAATTCATCACTGCCTCGCAGGAACAGATACACCCATCACTGTAAACGGCACACAGCTTATTCAGAAAGTCAATAACGGCAACCCCGTTGCTTCAGGTCAGACTATTTCAACAAGTGCTGCCAAAATCAATGGTTACACCGCAGTTGGTGAGTCAGTAAACAAAGATGACATCTCAGGTAAGATAGATGCCGAAACAGGCACCAATAAGATGATTATCAGATATCACTATCAGCCTGATACACACTACATCAACGTTGCTCCCAACAACCCCGGTATTAACAACTACATGCTCGGCTACGGCTATGACCAGGTTGTTGATCTTACTGCAAAGAACGCAGACGGCACACCCGTATTCAACTACGGCACAAAAGAGAACTACACATTCGCAGGTTGGCTCAACAGCAATGACAGTAAAGTTTACGATGTTCTCAGCGCAAACGGCACAAAGTCATTCAAAATGCCCGGCGGAGACTTAACTCTTACCGGCCAGTGGGTAATCACACCGCTTAAGGTTATCGGTATTCCCGTAACAAACAAGGGTGTTGTATTTGAGGGTAAGCAGCTTGGTGACGATGTTGTTCTTGCAGACGAAGTGACAGCGGCTAAGTTCTCAGAACCCACAAAGTTTGTTGCTTCAGTCGGTGCAGACGGCACCAAGACATATCAGAACGGTCAGTACCTCAATGACGGTTACCTCTTCGGCGGATACTATGAGTCATACAACGCTGAAACAGGCGAATTCAGCAATCCCGTCAGCTGGCCTCTTACATTCAACTTCGGCGATACAGATAAAACAATCTATATCCGTTGGGTTGATGTTAACGGAACAGTTTCGTTTGAATCAAACGGCGGTTCACCCGTTAACGATATTACTTACTCAACAACTCCCGCAACCATCAATGCTCCTGCAGACCCCGTAAGAAAGGGTTATGATTTCGCAGGCTGGTGGAACGAGGACTACACTGAACAGTATTTCGTAAACGGCACAGAAGTCAGAAATACTCAGACAGGTTTCCTTGCATATGCAAAGTGGGAAGCTCAGTATCATACTATTACATTTAATATGGGCGCACCCACATCAGCATTCGACACAACAACAGAGCAGATGCCTGTTTACGAAGGCAAATCTGACACTCCCTTTGACGATATACTTCCCGCAGTTCCTGCCAAGTACGGCAAGGTATTCACACAGTGGGTTATCCAGGGTTCAAACGAAGTTTATGACTTCGACTATTATCCCCAGGAAGATATCGTTCTTACACCTGTATGGAACAACACAAAGTACTCAGCATTCATTTCAATCGGTGCTTATGAAAAGCTTGCTACCGGCGAAGCAGCAATTGTTGAGCCCACAAGCACAGCAGCAGGTTCCGCACAGGCAGGCGATGTTATCACATTCAGAATGACATCACTCACCAACTTCTATGTTGGTTCTTCAGTGTTCGTATTTATGTACGACAAGAACTTCTATGACCTCGTAGCAGAAGGCACAAGCGCATTTGTGCTTAATTCAGACAATGAATATGTTGCAGGCATCGAAGCCTCCGCAGTCGGCGTAACTAATGATGCAACATTGAGCAGAGTTTGGCCCTCAGAACTTGCAGATGTTCGTGCGGACTACAATGCAATGATGGTCACCATTGATCCCACCGTAACATCCACAAACTATAACTGTGAACCTATGTCGGACGGTAAATGGCTCATTGAGTTTAAACTCAAGGTCAAGGATACCGCAACGGAAGGCGACAGCGGTACAGTTTATATGAGCAACGAGTGGACCAGAACAGCCGACAATATCATGGGCACCATGTTCTACGGCTGGGCTGAAACAGGCGATGCTACAGTTGCTGAAACATACAACAACGCTGTAACTCCCAATCTTGACACTGCAACAGCAACTATCCAGATCGATCCCACTCCCGTAACAGAAACAACAGTTAACCTTGTTACAAACGGTGGTGCATGGGCAGACGGCAGCGCAGGCAAGCTCACATACACAGGCAGAGAAGCTACTGAAATTGTTGACTTCGCAGCTCCCACCAAGGAAGGCTACAATATCAAGAAAGATGCTGCCGGTAATAATATATGGTATAAATATGATGAGGCAACCGGCACTGTTGACGAATCAGTAATATGGGTTGAAGGCTACTACGCAACAGCTGAAACAGACGGTCTCACATTTGCTCCCGCTTGGGAAGGCATTCCTTACACAGTTAACTACTATGTAGATATGGGCGGCGAGCTCTGGGATACAGAAGAAGTTGCTTACGGCGAAACACTTAAAGGTCCTTTCTATGATGTAGAAAAGGCAGGCTATGAATTCGTTGAGTGGCAGGATGCTGAAGGCAACGTTTATAAGGTTGGCGAATCAACAGTTCCCCTTGGCGGCGTTGATCTTTACGCTCAGTGGATTGCCGGTATGGTTAACTACACAATCACTGTTAACTATTTTGATAACAACGCCGGTGTTCAGAAGACTTACACAGCAACAAAGACTGCTCGCGCAGAGTCAACAGTTATTATCGCAGAAGCTGCAGGCACTGAAGATGCAACCTATGTTCTCTGGTCAGAAATCTCCGTACCTCGTGGTTACGTAATCGATAAGACAGACTCAAGAAACAACGGTGCAAGCGCTGTTATCAGCGGTGACGGCAAAACAGTTATTAATGTATATGCAAAGGGCGATACCATTGTTTATACATTTGATGCTACAGCAGGCGGTACATTCCCCTCAACAGGAACACAGACTATCACATCATCAGGTGAGTTCTACACAGCATTCGATGCTTCAACAATCGAAATTCCTGTTAAGGACGGTTATGTATTCAAGGCATGGTCACCCAACCCTGCAGCTGTTTATAACCAGAACAGAACATATACAGCTCAGTGGGATGTTAAGAAGGTTACAGTAACATTCAATGCAGGTGAAGGCACATTCGGCACAACTAACGAATCATCTTCACAGCTTAACCACGGCACAACAATCACAGCTCCCGCAGCTCCCACTCGCGCAGGTTATAACTTCCTCGGTTGGGCAGCAACACAGGGCGGCGCAGTTCTTGATACTCTCGGTACTGCAACTGATTACGATAACGGTCATGCATTCTATGCAGTATGGGCAAAGGCTACATACGCAGTAACTTATAAGGTTGACGGTGCTCTTTATGCAACAGAAGATGTTGAGTTCGAAGGCACTGTAACAGTTAAGGAATTCCCCGCTGATATCACAGGCTACACATTCGCAGGCTGGGATTACAACGGCACAACTTACGCTCCCGGCGCATCATTCACAATGCCCGCAGGCGCAGTTGTTCTTAACGGTGAATTTGTTGCTGACATTTTTGATGCAACATTCGATGCAGCAGGCGGTTACTTCAACGGTGATGAATCAATCACAACAGTAACAGTTGAAACTGCATTTGATATGTCAAATGCTTCACCTGCAAAGCCCGAAAGAAACGGCTATGCATTCCTCGGTTGGACTCTTACCGAAGGTTCATCAACAATCGATCTTGCTGAAAATGCAGACTTCACAATGGATGCTGAAGGCAAGACATACTACGCAGTATGGAAGGCTACATACGCTGATTATTACATCGAGTATTACCAGATGGATACAGAAGGTAATTACCCCGAAACAGCAACATCAACATCAACAATGACAGGTCCTGTTGAAAGCGAGGTAACAGCTCCCACAGCTCCTCCCACAGGCTTCACACTTGATGCAGATGCAAGCTTACTTACAGGCGTGGTTGTTCCCGCTCCCAACAACATCACTCTTAAGGTTTACTATAAGAGAAATCAGCACACAGTTACATGGATTGATGAGGCTGGCACAACAACTCAGAGTCTCTACTACGGCGCAGCAATCGTTGCTCCCACACCTGCTGAAAAGGTTGGTTACAGCTTTACAGGCTGGTCAGGTGAGTCAGCAGAAACAATGCCTCATGACCATGACCTTACTTACACCGCAGTTTACGCTGCAAACAGCTATCCCGTAGTTCTCTACAAGGATGCTGACAAGGCTGAAACAGTATACAATAATAATATTGATTACGGCACAGCACTTTCGACAATCAAGACATTCTTCCTTGAACCTACCAAGGAAGGTTACAAGTTCATTGGTTGGGCACTTGACGGAACAACAGAAGTCCTTGCAGACACAACAACAGTTCCCGTTGGCGGTCTTAATCTTGTTGCTCTTTGGGAAATCCAGAGCTTCACAGTTAACTTCCGTGGACAGGGCGGTACATATGCAGACGGCACAAACATTAAGTCACCTGCATTTGTATACGGTACAGCGGTTGCAGCTCCTGAAATTCCCTCTCGTGTTGGTTACACCTTCGCAGGCTGGAAGGATGCAGCAACAAGCGCTGTTTATGGCGTAAATGATACTCTTCCTGCAATGGCCGGCACAACAGTTAACTATCAGGCTCAGTGGTCACAGGAGACATACACAGTTAACTTTGTAATTGACGGAACAACAATTTCCGAAAATTACACCTACGGAGCAGATATCGTAGTTCCCGATGAAACCCAGACAGTTAAGGAAGGCTGGACATTCCAGTACTGGGTTGACGATTCAGGCAACGAAGTTGAAATTTCTGAAAAGATGGCTGATATTGGTAACGATGGCGCATCCGTAACCTACACAGCATACTTCACAATTGACAGCCACAACGCAATCTTCGTATCAGAAGGTGAAACAGTTGCAACCGTTCCTTACAGCTACGGCGCAGCAGTTGCAAAGCCTGCAGATCCTTCAAAGACAGGTTGGACATTCAAGGGCTGGAAGGATGCATCAGGTAAGCTTTACGATGCAGAAACAGCATTCCCCGCAATGGGCACAGCTGATGTAACCTACACAGCATACTTTGAAATCAACAGCTACATCGCAACATTCGTTGCTGAAGGTGTAACAGTTGAAACCAAGAGCTATGAATACGGCGCAGCAGTTAACAAGCCCGCAACCGATCCTTCAAAGGAAGGCTACACATTCAAGGGCTGGAAGGCAGCAGACGGCACAGTTTACGGTGCAGATGCAACACTTCCCGCAATGGGCGCTGCAAATGTAAATTACACAGCAGAATTTGCAATCAACACCTATTCAGTAACTTGGGATGTTGACGGTGACAAAACAGTTGTTGAATACAACTACGGTGCAACAGTCAAGATGGCAACCAAGCCCTCAAAGACAGGTTACACATTCTCAGGCTGGAAGAACAGCGCAACAGGCGAAATCTTCGCTGACGGTGCAACACTTCCCGCAATGGGTGCAGCTGATGTTACTTACACAGCACAGTGGAATATCGACAGCTACACCGTAACCTTCGTATCAGAGAAGGCAACATATGAAACCAAGTCATATGAATACAACTCAGCAGTTGCTAAGCCTGCAGTTAACCCCACAAAGGTAGGTTATACCTTCGTTGCTTGGGTAGCAGCAGACGGCACAGAGTATAATGCAAACACCGCACTTCCCGCAATGGGCACAGAGAACGTAACTTACACAGCTAAGTTCGAAATCAATCAGTACACAGTTCTCTTCAACGCACTTGACGGTGTATTTGCAAACGGCAACTCAACTTACACAATCAAGCAGGACTACAACACAATGGCAACCAAGCCCGCTGATCCCACTCAGACAGGTTACAGCTTCAAGGGTTGGACAACAGTTGAAAACGGCACAGAGGCTGACATTGTAGTTGTTCCCTCAACATGGTACATGGAAGCTGAAAATGTTACATACTACGCTGTATGGGTAATCAACAGCTACGAAGTAACATTCTACAGTGACGCTGAAGGCAAACAGGTTGCTTACACAACTGAACTTGTATTCGGCGAAGCAATCAAGGAACCCGCAGCATACGATGCAAGCTTTGTAAATCCCGCTCTTGAGAATTACACATTCGAAGGCTGGTCACTTACAGAAGTTGAGCTTGGCCAGTATGCGGAAGATGTTGAAGCATATGTAATTGACTTTGCTGCAGCAGCTCCCACAGTTCCTGCACAGAAGATCAAAATCTATCCCGTATTCGCAAGAGTAGTTGTTGCACTTGAAATTCCCGCTGATTCAACAGCAGAAATTCTCAAGTATGACGATGCAACGAAGACAGGATATGTAACAGGTCTTGAAACACTTCTTGATGAAGACACACTTCTTTCAACTTATCTCGCAGTTAAAGGCGATGGCAGACTTGAAGTAACTCTTACCAAGTATGGAGTTTGCGGCACAGGCACAAAGGTTGAAGTTATCGATAACCTCACCGAAAAGCCCGTTGAAACATACTTCATCATCATTTACGGTGACGTGAACGGTGACGCATATGTTGACGCAACAGACGCATCAATAGTTTATAATGAAGCAGCACTTGCAACCGATTGGTCAGTTGAGCGTTCAGAGGCTTATGACTACTGCATGGTTGTCGCAGCTGATATTCATGATAAGGACGGTCTTGTATCCGCAGCAGACGCAACAGCAATCAGCGATATCGCTCTTTATGTTGCAGATGTTGACCAGGTGACCGGTAATGTAGAGTATTACTACATCTGATAAGCCTAACTAAAAATCATAAACCTGCGGGCGGCAACCCCGTCCGCAGGATGAGAAGCAAAGTTCGATTGAAGTAGCGCTGTGCGCACATATATATTAATGTATATATAATAAGGACTTTGCAAAACCGAGATAAATATTCAAGGAGGAAATAGAAGCATATGACAAATGTTAAAAAAGTCGTTGCTGTGTTGCTTGCTTTTTTGATGATTTTCAGTTCGGCTTCAGTGCTCGCTTCAGCTTGGGATGCCACAGTTGATGACGGTTTCGCTCTGGATATCGAAACAAAATTCTTCAAACAAGTCGGTGGTGAGTGGGTAGAAACCACAAAAGTCAGACCCCGCGACACTGTTCAGGCGAGAGTATATCTGGGAACAGATTACTATTCAAATGACAGTACTCTGCTTTTCTTCTATGACAAGGATTTCTTCACACACACTTACACAGCTACTCCTGTCAGATATGCGGCAGATGATGAAAATACAGTTGTTAACGCAAACAACAGCTTTGTAACAGATTATGATGTTACAGCAAGAGTTGCAGCTGACCCCAATCTTTCAACTCAGATCAGCAATGGTTACATTGATTCCGATTTCACATCGAAATACGGCGCAATCAACGCAATCATCGAAGTAAATGCTGAAAACGAAAGCAACGTAATGTATGACAACAGCGATTACATCCTTGCTTTCACACTCACAGTTGCTGAAAACGCAAAAGGAGAAGGTGACTTCTTCGTGAAGGACACCACAGTTCAGAGTTCAGCAAGAAAAAGAGCAATTGTTAACGTTCCCAAGGGTTCAGCAGACGGCACAGACGTTGACCTCTGGGCAATGAGACTCTGGGATGCAGATGTAACACTCGCAAGCAAGCCTGTTTCAACAATCAGCTCAGTAACATTTAACGCAAACGGCGGTACATTCGCTGACGGCACAGATTCAGTTCTCGTTGAAGGCGCAATTGATGCCAAGCTTGCAGATATCAAAGAAGTTCCCGCAGTAACCTATGACGGTTATGCATTCATGGGTTGGATTGACGCAGCAGACACAACTCCCACTCTTGAGGAAGTTATCTCTGCTCCCGAACTCATTCCCGAGAATGAACTCGTTCTTAACGCTTTCTGGATGGAAACAGTTGATATCACATTCAACACAGCCGGCGGTTCGGCAATCCCTGCAATCGAAGGCGCAAAGCCCTACGATGCATTTGCTGAAATTGCAAACCCCACCAAGGATGGCTACACATTCGTTGGTTGGGATGTAAGAGGCAATATGGAGCTTCCCGAAACTTACCCCGCAGTTGACACAACTTACACAGCAATCTGGGCAAAGAATGTTGTTGTTTCATTCAACACAAACGGCGCAGATGCTATTGAATCAATCCCCGGTATCGAAGGCGAAGCATTCAACTATGAAATTGAAGACCCCTCAAAGGACGGTTACTATTTCATCGGTTGGACTCCCGCACTTCCCACCGTATTCCCCGCAGAGGACACAACATACACCGCAAACTTTGAAGCAGGTGCTTACACAGTTTCATACTATGTAGACGGCGTTCTTGTTGGTGTTCTTTCAAAAGAATTCGGCGAAGAAATCTCAACATCAGTTCCCGGTTACACCGTTCCCACAGGCTACAGCTTTGACGGTTGGTACACAGACGCAGCTTGTGAAAATGCTTTTGTAAGCGCAACTTACGGTTCAGACGTAACTGAACTTTATGCAAAGACAACTGCAAACACTTATGATGCAGTGTTCAATGCAAACGGCGGTGCATTTGCAGACGGCACAGATACTTACACAGTATCAGTTCTCTTTGATGAAGACATCGTTCCTCCTGCAGATCCCGAAAGAGCAGGCTATGACTTCCTCGGTTGGGATTCACCTGTAGGTACAATGGAAGCAGAGGGCATGACATTCAACGCTCTTTGGGTAGAAAAAGTTGATGCTTATAAAGTTACTTACTATGTTCAGAACGAAGAGTTCGAGTCATTCTATGTAACACTCAATGCTGATCTTGAAGTTCCTGCATCACCTGATATCGCAGGTTGGAAGTTCATCGGTTGGGAAGATGCAGAAACAGGCATCATCTACAACGATGAAGATGAAGATGACAGCAACGATTTCGCAGGATTCAAGATGCCTGCAAAGGCTGTTAATTTCAATGCAGTTCTTGAGCGCAGCAGTGCAACAATAACTTTCTATGATTACGAAGCACTCGATGCAACACCCTGGAAGGGCGATGCAACTTCAACAACAGCTGAAGTTAATTACGGCGAAGATATCGTGTTCCCCGCAAACAATATTGTTAAGGCTGAATACTGGATCTTCCTCGGCTGGGCAGAAACAGAAGGCGGCGAAGTAATCGACACAACAGCTATTGAAATGGCTGAAGGCGTTGCAACAGAATACTACGCTGTATATAAGAAGGTTGATGTTAAGCTTGTTCCCAAGGCTGGTTCAACAACAATGATTGAAAGAGACGGTGAAATCGAATCATACAATGACGGATACACCGTATCAACAGAATTTGTTGAAACAACAGACGAAACAAAGAATCTTATCTACGGTCTCAAGCTTGGTCTTAAAGATACTGTTGTAAAAGAAGATCTTCTTGAAGACATAGAGTCAGATTGGATTACTGTTCAGGGTGACGGTTACACAGAAGTTTATGCTGTTTCAAGAGGACGTCTTGGTACAGGAACACTTGTTGAGGTTAAGGATAGAAACGGCACAGAAGACAAGGAAGACGACTTTGTGGTTGAAAGCTTCTACGTTGTAATCTTCGGTGACCTTGACGGTAACTCAAGACTTTCAGCTGTTGACACAGGTCTTCTTGACGACGAAATCTTCTCACCCGAATGGTCAGCAACAAAGACAAGAGTTGAGTATATGTTCAGAGCTGCTAATCTTGACGGTAACAGAAGAATTTCAGCTGTTGACAGTGCTCTTCTTACAGACGCTATCTTTGGTGCAGTAATTGACCAGGTAGAAGGTATGCTGGTAGAAGAATAATCCATAGCTTACTAAAATCAATATCCCACGGAGGAGTTTTTGCTCCTCTGTGGGAAAGAGTCAAAGTTAAATTTTAGTTTTGCCCAAAGCAGGGGTCGATGCTTTCATCGACACTTTCCGAGCCGTAAGCAAGCCTCCCTTTCCAAGGGAGGGGGACCGCTTGCGGTGGAGGGATTTCACAAAAAAATTCGTCGGTGCGAGCATCGGCGCCTGCAAAGGAAAATTAATTTTTTACTGACGAAATTTTGCAAATTCTTTGCAGAACAAAGGCTATTATGGTAAGTGAAGAAATTCATTTACTTTATGCAAATACAAATTCCCAAAAAATCAAGGGAGGAAAATGCATGAAATTATTTAAAAAAGCGGTTTCTGTTTTTCTCGCTATCCTTATGATTTTTGGTTCAGTTTCTCTTATTGCAACTGCTGCAGATGCAACATACAATTTGGAAATTGACACTAAATTCTATCGATACGATGGAAGCGAGTGGGTAGAAACCACAAAGGCAGCAAGAGGAGAAAGCATCAGAGCAAGAGTTTTCCTTACAACTGATTTCGCACTCGGTGCTTCAAACTTCTTCTTCTTCTATCCTTCGGATGTTCTGACACAGGATCCCACAGAATACGAAGAAGGTAATGGTGATGACAGATACTATCTCATCATGAACACAGATCCCGATTCAAAGGTCTATGATTTCGGTCTTGAAGGCGAATTTGCATTCGGTGAAGCTGTTGAAGACCTTCTTGCAGTTCAGATGGACGAAGGTTACATAACAGAAGCTGATATTGAAGGTAAGAGCGGTCTTTTCATCAACCTCACCACATCAGCAGGCGGTCCCATCATTCTTGATGGTTCAGAATGGTTCTTCGAGTTCCATTTCACAGTTAACGAAGATGCACCTGAAGGTGGTCAGTTCTATCTTGCAACTGAACTTATCGCTGACTATGAAAACTACATGGCATCAACAGTTATTGCTGCCCAGCCCAAGGGCGAAACAGGTAGAGCAAGAGACTTTGCTAGCCGAGTTGAAGCTGCATCAGACGTTGATACAGGTACATTCGGTTACACTCTCAACGACAGAGATGCTGATAGTACACTCTCATTCGACAACACAGTAATTTTCACAGCAGGTGAAAAGGTTGCTGAATACACAGGTTATATCAACGAGCCTCTTTCATCAATCGCAGGTTTCTCAATTCCCACAGCTTCAGCTGACGGTCAGCAGTTCCTCGGTTGGTCACTTGACGGTTCAACCGTTATGTCAGACGATGAAGTCAAGGCTGTGAAGGTTGGCTATGAAACCGTTGAGCTCAAGGCAGTATTCCAGGCTGCTGCAGCATCATACACTCAGAATGTTTACACAATGGATGTAAACGGCAATTACGGCGCTGCTGTTGAAGCAAGCATCGGTTCAGCTCCCGGCACTGTTGTTAACGCTGCATCTTACAGCGTTCCCGCAGGTTTCACACTTGATGTAACAAGGAGCTCAGGTGATAAGACTGTTGAGGCAGACGGTTCAACTGTTGTTGATATCTACCTCGAGAGAAATAAGTACAATGCTACATTCGGCACTGCTTCAACACCTGTTTACTACGAAGCAACTTACACTGCTCCCGCAGGTGCAGACACTGACACAGGCATTTTCGAATATTGGGTAAATGCAGCTGATGAGTCAGTTATCCTCAAGGCAGGCGACACTGCAGTAATGGGTCTTGCAGATGTAACTTATACCGCTAAGTATAAGGCAGTTTACGATGTAACATATACATTCGCAGGCACAGTTCCCTCAGGCGTTGAGGCTCCCGCAGCAACAACCACAACAGAGGGTGCAATCATTGCTAAGCCCGCAGTTGAAGTTCCCGCAGGTTATAACCTTGTTTGGACTGCAAACGGCGCAACAGCAAATGAAGACGGCACATTCACCGCAGGCGCAGGCAATGTAACTATTACAGGTACATGGTCAAAGATTCCCTACACTGTAACTTATGTATACGCTGATAACGGTAATATTCCTGCAGGTTACACAGCTCCCGCAGCAACAACTCTTACAATCGGCGAAACAATTACTGCTCCTGCAGTTGAAATTCCCGCAGGTTACAAACTCGATTGGGAACTTGAAGGCGATGTAATGGGTGCAGCTGATGTAACAATGACAGGTACATGGTCAAAGATTCCCTACACTGTAACTTATAAGTTCTCAGGCGAAGCTCCCGTATCAGCTCCCGCAGCTGAAACAGCAACAATCGGCGATGCAGTTGAACTTCCCGAAATGGAAGCTGCAGGCTGGACATTCAACGGCTGGACAGTAACAGGCGCAAACGGCGCAGACGGTAACTACACCGTTGGCACTTCAGATGTAACCGTAACAGGTTCATGGACAAAGAACGTTTACGTTGTTAACTTCTGGTTCGATTTCGATATGACTGAGCTTTATGACAGCCAGGAATACTATTTCGGCGATGAAGTAATTTATCCCGGCGATCCCACAGACGATATGCTTCCCGAACCCGGCACATACTTTGACGGTTGGGATCAGGATGTTATCGAAGTAATCGATGCTGACACTGCAGACACATATTTCACTGAAGAAGAACCCGGCAGATGGGTTTACAACAACAGTGCATACACTATAGCTTATGAGTATACTGTTAGTATTAAATTCAGATACAGAAATTCTGAAGGTAATGTTATTAACACAGTAGATAAGACTCCTGTTCCTCATATTCCTTACTACTATGGTGATGTAATCACAGCAGATGACCTTCCCGCAACAGCGGAAGAAGGATATGAGTTCACAGGTTGGTCAGTAGCCATTCCCTACACAGTAACAAAGAGTGTTACTATCTTTGCTGAGTTTAAGGCTGAAACCTACAACGCAATCTTCGATGCAAACGGCGGTGCATGGCTCAACGGCGACACAGAAAGAACATTCGCAGTTGATTACGGCACAGATATCGTTGCTCCCTTCGAAGATCCCGTATTTGAAGGTTACCACCTTGATCCCGATATGAAGTGGGATCCCGAACTTGGCACAATGTTTGATGAAGATCAGACATTCTATGCAAACTGGATTCCCAACGAATATGTTCTCACATTCGTTGTTGAAGACACTTCATATGTAAGCGAGCCTCAGGAATTCGGCGGCAAGATTGCTGTTCCCGCAGAAGTTGTAACAGAAAATGTTAAGCCCGGTTATGAATTCAAGGGCTGGACAGCTGACGGCGGCGCAACAGTTATCGCAGACATCACAACTGTTGATGTTCCTGCAGCAGACACAACTTACACTGCAGTTTTCGCTCCCTCAGCAGGCGGCGTTGACTACACAATCAACAGATACTTCATGAACACAAGCGGTAACTATGACGGCGTAGAGCCCGAAGTTATTACCGGTCATGACGTTGCTGAAAAAGAAATTACCTACAGCGCAGAGGTTGCAGGCTTTACTCTTGATAAGTCACTCGGCAATCTCACAATCATCGTTGCAGGTGACGGCTCATCAGTTATCAATGCTTACTATGCACGTAACAAGGTAACTGTTAATGTCAACGGCACAGAAGGCGAATACTTCCAGGGCGAGAAAGTTGATATTCCTGACGCACCCAAAAAGGAAGGCGAAACCTTCGACCATTGGGAAGATGAAAACGGCAACACAGTAACAGATCCTTATGTTGTTCCCAACGAAGAAGATAAGGAAGTAACTCTTACTCCCGTTTACACAAAGAACGAGTACACTGCAACCTTCATCATCAGCGCTGAAGGCACATCAGTTACTTACACAACAACAAAGGCTAAGTATACAGATCCCGTTGTTGCTCCCGCAGATCCCACAGCAGAAGTTCCTGCAGGCTACACCTTCAAGGGTTGGGCTAAGACAGAAGGCGCAACAGAGGCTCTCACAGACCTCGGCAATATGCCTGTTAACGGCATCACCTTCTATGCAGTTCTTGCATCTGGAACAGATGTTGAATACACAATCGAGAAGTACTTCATGGGTCTTGACAAGACCTACGCTATCGATGAAACAAAGACAGTTGTAGGCACAGACGGTACAGCAGGTGCAGAGAAGACTCTCACTCTTGATGCTGACGAATTTGAAGGCTTCACACTTAACACAGCTCATGCAGACAGCGTTCTCACAGCAGTTGTTAAGGGTAACGGCACAACAGTATTCAAGGCTTACTATGACCGTGATACCGTTAAGGTAACAATTAACGGCAACGAAACAGAGAAGTACTACGGCGAGGAAATCACCGAGGATGATATGCCTGCTCATCCCGCAGCTCCCGAAGGCATGGAGCCTGACGGTTGGGTAGACGGCAACGACAAGCCCGTTAAATTCCCCGTTAAGGTTGGTACAGAGGATATCGTTATCGTGCCTGACTACAAGGCATCAGAATTCGTTATCACATTCATGAACGGCGATGCAGTTGCTCAGACAGGCAAGCAGACTTACGGCGAAACTCTTGCAGTTCCTGCTGCTCCTTCACTTACAGGTCACACATTTGACGGCTGGTATGCAGGCGATGTTAAGGTAGTTGCAGGCACAACTAAGGTTCCCGCAGCAGCAACAACCTATACTGCTAAGTTCACTCCCAATAACTACACCGTAACATTCACAACACCTGACGGCGCAACAGTTGCAACAGGCGAGTATGCATTCGGCACAAAGATTTCAACAATCCTTCCCGAATACACAGCTCCCGCAGGTTATGCATTCGGCGGCTGGTCACTTGACGGTTCAACAAAGGTTGAATTCACAGATGACGTAACAGTTCCCGTTGATGGCATTACTTACGTTGCAATCCATACTGCAGGTGCATCAAACTACACAGTTGAAACATACGTTATGAACGTATCAGGTGTAGGTTATGCTAAGTCAACAGAAATAAAGACTGACGTAACAGGCACAGTAATCAACTACACACCTGAAGACAAGACAGGATTCACTCTTGACACAGAGAGCTCAGTTCTTACAGACACTGTAACAGGTGACGGTCAGATGAAGATCAAGGTATTCTATACCCGTAACCAGTACACAGTAACAGTTGACGGTGTTCTCGGCGCAAATGTTTACTATCAGGGCACTTACACAACTCCCGCAACTTCAAGCTCAACAGCCGCAGGTTACACACTTACAGGTTGGACAGACGGCACAAACACTTACGGTCTTGAAAAAGAAATTGTTGTAACAGATGCTCTTAATCTTACAGCAATCAATACTCCCAACAAGTACACAGTTACCTTCAAGGTAAGAGGTGCTACTTTCGCAGCAGGCGAGTATGATTTCGGCACAGCAATCGTAGATCCCGGCGTTCCCACACTTGCAGGCTACACCTTCGGCGGCTGGACAAAGAACGGCACTCCCGTTGACCTTGCAACCGAAACAGTTCCCGCAAACAATGTTACTTACACCGCTGTTATGACCGCAAATTCAAATACTGCTTACACAGTTTATAAGGTATTCCAGAACACTGACGGTCACACATGGGGCGAGCCTGTTGAAGATGTAAGATACGGCACAACAGGCGCAGCAATCGAAATCGATGAAAACGCTGAAGTAGTTGAAGGTTTCTCAATCAGCGAAATCGATTATGTAAACGATACAATCGCAGCTGACGGCTCAGCAGAAGTTTACATCTACTATGCAAGAAATCTTGTCAACATCACAATCAACGGTGATAAGGACGAATATTTCTACGGCGAAGAAATCGAAGCTCCTGCAGCTCCCTCTAAGGATGGTTATACATTCACAGGTTGGGAAGATGCAGACGGCAACACAGTAACATTCCCCATTGAAGCAACAAAGGATGTTGTAATCAATCCTGTATTCGAAGCTAACACAGTAAGCCTCAGCTTCGTTGTTGACGGCGTAGCACTTGAGGGTTATCCCACAGATGCTGTTGTTGACTCAGTGATCACAGCTCCCACTGCTCCCAAGAAGGACGGCTACAACTTCGTTGACTGGTACATCCAGGGCACAAACGTTGCATTCAACGGCAAGATGCCCACAGCTGATACCGTTTACGAAGCAAGATACACAGCAGGTGCAAACACCAAGTTTGCAATCGAAATTTACACAATGAACACCAAGGGTGTTTATGAAAAGACTGTTACACATTCAATCGGCGTAACAGACACAACAGCTTGGATTGAGCCCAGCACAGATCTTCCCGGTCTCACTCCCAACCTTGAAAAGAGCATAACAAGCGACGTAATCAAAGCAAACGGCTCAACCGTTCTCAAAATCTACTACGACAGAGACCTCTACGAGGTAACATGGAACGTTGACGGTGCTGAAACAACAACTGAAGTTTACTACGGCGCAGAAATCGTTGCTCCCGCAGATCCCGCTAAGGATGGCTACACATTCGCAGGCTGGACACCTGATGTTCCCGCAACACTGACTGAAGAAAAAGACCTTGAGTTCAAGGCTACATGGGAAGCTGCTGCTTACACCGTAACTTATGTTGTTAACGGTGAAAAGACAACCGAAAGCTATGCATTCGGTGCAACAGTAACAGTTAAGGCAGCTCCCAAGGTTGAAGGCATGATATTCAACGGTTGGTTTGACAACGGTGTAGAATACGCAGCAGGTTCAACCTTCACAATGCCTGCAAATGACCTTATCATCGTTGCAGACTTCTCAATCGGTGTTTACAAGGTAACATTTGTTGACGCAACAGGTGCTGTATTTGCAACTGAAATGGTTAAGTTCGGTGACGAAATTCCCGTTCCCGATGCAGAACCCACTAAGGACAATTATGTATTCAAGGGCTGGAACATGATTTATGATACAATGCCCGAAATGAATATTACAATTGAACCTATTTTCGAGAGAATTCCCGTTAAGCTTATTGCTAAGGCAGGCTCAAAAACAATCATTGACAGAGATATCAATGTAATTACCGGTCTCAGAGAATATCTCACAAAAGAAAGCGATCTTGATGCATTCCTCGATGTAGAGGGTGACGGCTTCTTCACAGTAACACCTGTAGCTGCTAAGCAGTACGGTACAGGCACAAAGATCGAGCTTTACGACAACGCAGATCCCACCGTTGTTATGGAAACATATGTAATCGTTATTTACGGTGACATCAACGGTGACTCAGCTGTTACACCCGTTGACAGCACATTTGCTGATGACGAAGGCCTTATGATCACAGACTGGTCAGAAGAAACCGTATATGATGCCGCAACAGGCACAATGGTTGCTAACCCCAACTATGATCCTTACAAGGTAATGGCAGCAGATCTCAACGCTGACGGTATCATTGACGCAATCGATGCAACAATCATCGGTGATGCATCAATCGGTATCTACAGAATCGATCAGGTAACTGGCAAAGCTTCCTGATTCAAGCAAACTCTAACCTAAAATCGCACTAGGCGGGGGGAGAACCCCTCCTCCCGCCCAATGAGGATTAAACCCCGCGTAAACTGGTTCGTGGAGGCAAAAGCTTCCGTGTTCCGCAAATTCCGTTGAAAAACGGAAAAAAACAAGGAGGAATTCTCTGATGAAAACAATGAAAAGGTTAGTAGCCATTGCTTTAGC
>CALFPM010000202.1 GCA_937919155.1 uncultured Clostridia bacterium | reverse complement strand
TACCAAGCTTTCTGTTGGGATCGTAATCTGTAGCGGGAAGCTCTCTGCCGAGAACTGCAACAAACTGCTCCTCGGGAACAGACTGAACATTGCCTGTGTAGTAAAGGGGAGCAACCTTTGAATAGTCGGGGATATCTGCTGCAGCTGCAGTTACATTAACTGTTGCGCTGAGTTTGATATCTGCACTTGATGCGCCCACAAGAATGTCAAATTCGCCGCTTTCAACACACCAATCGTTGATATTTACATTATAGAAAGCAAATGCTCTCTTTGAAAGTTCAAATGAAACTTCCTTTTCCTCGCCGGGATTGAGCCAGATTTTCTTGAAGCCCTTGAGTTCCTTGACGGGTCTGTAGATTGTGCTTTCTTTATCTGCAACATAAAGCTGTGCAATTTCATAGCCTGAAACATCGCCTGTGTTCTTGATTTTGCAGGTAACGGTGAGAGTATCGTTCTCATCCATAGCTGTTTTGTCAAGCTTGATGTCGGAATATTCAAATGTTGTGTATGAAAGACCGAAGCCGAAGGGATAGCGCACTGCCTTTGCAGCCTTTTCATAGTATCTGTAGCCGATGTAAACGCTTTCACGGTATTCAACTGATGCAGGATTGCCGGGGAAGTTGTTGACTGCAGGTGTGTCTGCATAGGTCATGGGATATGTTTCGGGGAGCTTACCGCTGGGGTTAACGGCACCTGAAAGGATATCTGCAACTGCGCCTGCACCTGCCTGACCGCCGAGGTATGAATTAAGGATAGCTGCAACGCCGTCATTCCAGGGCATTTCAACGGGTGAACCGCCTGCAAGAACGATAACAACATTCTTGTTTACCTTGAGGATTTCTTCAACAAGTGCATCGTGTGCGGCAGGAAGATTCATATGGCTTCTGTCAAAGCCTTCTGCCTCATATTCGTCAGTAAGACCGATGAATACAACTGCGGTGTCGCATTTCTTTGCAACTTCTGCTGCCTGAGCGGCAAGAGCTGCGTTCTTCTTTGCTTTCTTATTTGAAAGCTCATAACCCTGAGCAAATTCAACATCGAAGCCTGCCTTCTTGAGTTCATCAAGAGCATTGTCAAGCTGAGTGGGGTTGATGTGTGATGAACCTGCGCCCTGATATCTGGGCTTTCTTGCAAGTTCGCCGATAACTGCAATCTTGCCGCTCTTTTTGAGGGGAAGGATGCCGTTGTTCTTAAGGAGAACCATTGAATTTGCCGCAATTCTTCTTGCGAGAGGCTGATCGTCTGCATCGTTGTATGCATAGTTTGCCTTTGCGCCGTCAACAGCCTTCTTCATAAGATTGAGCATATTGAGCGCTCTCTCGTTGAGAACAGCTTCGTCAAGTGTGCCGTTCTTGACAGCCTCAACAATCTTCTTTGTGCCTGAACCTGATGATGAGGGCATTTCGAGGTCGTTGCCGTTGTTGAAGCCGAGAACTCTGTCGTTAACTGCGCCCCAGTCACTTACAACAACGCCGTCATATCCCCATTCGTTACGGAGGATTTCGAGCTGAGTGTGTCTGTTTTCTGAGCCGTGGAAGCCGTTGATTTTGTTGTATGAATTCATTACCGTCCAGGGTTTTGCCTTTTTGACGGCAATTTCAAATGCAGTGAGATAAATTTCGCGGAGTGCTCTTTCGTCAACAACTGAATCGCAGGTCATTCTGCGGGTTTCCTGGCTGTTTGCGCAGAAATGCTTGAGTGATGTGCCGACGCCCATTGACTGAACGCCGTTGATGAAGCCTGCTGCAAGCTCACCTGCAAGGATAGGATCTTCTGAAAAATATTCAAAGTTTCTGCCGCAGAGGGGTGAACGCTTCATGTTGATGCCGGGGCCGAGAAGCACGCCGACCTCTTCCTTGAGGCACTTTTTGCCCAGAGCAACGCCCATTTCAAAAAGAAGCTCTGAATCCCATGATGCAGCTGTTGTTGCCGCTGTGGGATAGCTGATTGCGGGAACACTGTTTGAAAGGCTGTCGCCCTTCTTTGAGTAGTCCTTTTTACGAAGTCCGTGAGGGCCATCGCAAACCATAATTGAGGGAATGCCGAATTTTTCCAGTCCCTTGAGGTGCCAGAAATCTGCACCGTCACAGATAGCTGCCTTTTCTTCAAGGGTCAACTGAGCGAGAATTTCCTTGGGGTCTTTCATTTTTTGTGTCCTCCTTATGTATCTGAATTATCTTCTAACAAAAGTATATCATCGGCGGTGCCGCCATCGATTTCTTCAACGGAACGAAGCTTTTTGCGGATGATTTCATTGCGCTTGCCTGCTTCGTCAAGGGATTTGCCTGCTTCATCAATCTTCTGCCTTGCTTTCTGAAGAACAACGCCGAATTTATCATACTGAACTTTTGCGGCGGCAAGCAGAAGCCTGACCTCATTTGCCTTTTCATTTATTGCAACGGCTCTGAAGCCGAGGGAAAGTGAGTTGAGCAGGGCGGTGATTGTTGTGGGACCTGCAATCATTATGTTGAATTCACTGCGGATTTTTTCTGCAATGCCTGTGCGGGAAGATGCAATTTCCGCATAAAGACCCTCTGTGGCGAGGTACATAATGGCAAAGGGAGTTGTTTTGGGAACATTGATATATTTGGTAATTGTTTTTGCTTCGCTGAGAATTCTTGCCTCAAGAGCTTTTCTTGCGGCGGCAAGTGCCTCGGGGTCGGCGGAATCAGCAGCATCGCAAAGGCGAACATAGTCTTCCATAGGGAATTTCGAGTCAACGGGCAGGTAGGTAACGGTACCTTCGTTTGAGGGGATACGCACTGCAAATTCAACTCTGTCCTTTGAACCGTCAACGCAGACGAAGTTTGTTTCGTACATACCCGGCAGAGTCTGGTCAAGGATTGCGCCGAGCTGCACTTCCGCCCAGGTGCCTCTTGCCTTGACATTGGTCAGCACCTTGTTGAGAGCGGTGACATTTGCGGTAACGCCGTTTGAAAGCTCTTTCATTTCGCCGAGAGATTTATAAACATTTTCAAGCCTGTCGGAAACGGTCTTGAATGAACTGTCGAGCCTCTGAGTGAGGGTGGAAGTCAGCTTTTCGTCAACGGTAACTCTCATTTCCTCCAGCTTTTTCTCGTTGCTTTCGCGCATTCGGTCAACCGCTTCAGTCAGTGCCTTGCTCTGTTTTGCGCTCTGTTCAAGATTATTAACACGGATGTTTTCGATTTTTTCGCTCATTTCAGCAAGCCTTGCAGATGTTTCCATACGCATATTGTGCTGACTTTCCGTTGATTCGCGGCGGCTGCGCTCGAATTCCGAGCCGAGTGAGCGTGACAGCTCTGCAGTTTTTTCGGATAATATGTCAATTTTTCTTTCTGCAGCATCATTTTTGTTTTTGCCCTGTTTTGAAATAACAACGGCAAGCAGAACGATTACCGCCGCAAGCATGGCAATTATAATATATTCCATAAAAAATTCCTCCATTTTACATACACGATATATAATAACACATACATTTGAGATAGGCAAGAGTTTTGAGTTTTAAAATTTGCGGAAAAATTCTTTTTTGCGGAGATTTGCCCGTATTGATATTTCTCGCCTTGTGTGGTAAAATGGCATAAGAAATTTTACGGAGGTATTTTTTTATGGTTGGCATAATCGGTGCAATGCACATTGAAGTTGAAACAATAAAATCGCTTATGGAAAATAAAACCGCGGAGAAAATCGGCGGTGTTGAATTTGTGAAAGGCACTCTTCACGGCAAGGATATTGTTGCGGCGGTCTGCGGCATCGGAAAGGTTGCGGCGGCGATGTGCACACAGATAATGATATTGAAATATGCGCCTGACAGAATCATCAACACAGGTGTTGGCGGAAGCCTGAGCACAAAGCTTGCAATCGGCGATATTGCCGTTGCGGAAAGTCTTGTTCAGCACGATATGGACACCTCTCCGTTGGGCGACCCCGTGGGTCTGATTTCGGGTCTGAACATGGTGAATATTCCTGCCGATAAAGAGGCTGCCGAAGTGCTTCTCAAAGGCATTGAAACCCTTGAAAACATTAAGGGTATGAGGGGCGTTATAGCCTCGGGAGACCAGTTCATTGCCAGCGATGAAAAGAAGAAATTCATCACCGATAATTTTGACGCAATCGTGTGCGAAATGGAGGGCGCAAGCATCGCTCAGGTGTGTTATTCAAACGGCGTTCCTTTCGGCGTTGTGAGGGCGGTTTCCGACTGCGCGGACGGCTCATCTCACATGGATTACGGCGAATTTCTGCCCGTTGCGGCGGCTAATGCGGCAAAGCTGATTGAATATTTTGTGATTAATTCAAAATGAGTTTTGCAAGGACAGCTGCGGCTGTCCTTGCTTTTTTGTATAATTTTGAGTGTATTTTTTGAAATCCGTGACCTTTATTTGTTGACAAGTTATAATTATTTTGTTAAAATAAATTGAATATCTTTCATTTTAAAGGAGGAAATCAAAATGATTGATCAGAAAACATTGGCGTACATCAATCTTTACGGCGTTCTGGGTACTCTGGAAAACCTCTGCGAGCTTGCTCCCGAGGCAGGCAGTATCCTGACCAACAAAAAGCCCATTTCAATCGGCTTTGATGTAAAGGGCGGTCCCAAAGCCACCATCACTTTTGCAAACGGCAAGTGCAGAATGGAGCAGGGCTGCGCAAAGTGCGATGTAAAGCTTCCTTTCAGTTCCTGCGAAAAGTTCAACGGACTTATTGACGGAACGACAACACCCATCCCCTCAAAGGGTCTTATCCACGTTAAGTTCCTGCTTAACGACTTCACAAAGCTCACAGATCTTCTCACAAAATATATGAGACCCGATCCCGCTGACCTTGAAGACCCTGATTTCTTCCGCATCAGCACTCTGCTTATGCTTAACACAATTACCGTTGCAATTGCTCAGATCGGTAATAACGATGAAATCGGCAAGCATTCCGCTAAATATATGGTTGACGGTGAAATTTCAATCAGCATCAAGGATTGCGCTTCAACAACCGTCAGAGTCAAGGACCACAGACTTCTCGGCATCAAGAAACCCAGCGAATCACCCAGAGCAATCATGGAATTCTCAAGCATCGAGCTTGCAAGAGCCCTTTTTGACGGCAAGGTCAACGCTGTTGCCTGCGTAGGAACAGGCGATATCGTTATGAAGGGTATGATTTCTATGATTGATAACCTCAACAGAATTCTTGACAGAGTTGCTCTGTATCTTGCATAAGGAGGAAGAGAAATGAGCATGAAAATCAACACACACGCAAAGAGTGCAGAACTCTTCCAGAGAGCTGCAAAAGTTATTCCCTCGGGTCTTTACGGCCATCAGGGCCCTGCTGAGGGTTGCTGCATTCCCGTTTCCGCATATCCTCTGTTCAGCCAGAAGGCAAAGGGCAGCTATTTCTGGGATGTTGACGGAAATAAATACATAGACTATATGTGCGCATACGGTCCCAATGTTCTCGGTTACAATGACCCCGATGTTGACAAGGCTGTTATGGAGCAGATGAAGATTGAAAACTGCGTTACCGCTCCCTCAACAAAGATCATTGAGTTTGCAGAGCTTATGGTTGACACCGTTGCATCGGCTGACTGGGCATTCTTTGCAAAGAACGGCGGCGACACCACAACTGCTGCTATCATGACTGCAAGAGCAGCAACACATAAGAAGAAGATCATCTTCGTTAAGGGCTATTACCACGGCGTTGCTCCCTGGTGCCAGAAGATTGACTATCCCGGTGTTATTCCCGAGGATGTTTCAAACAACCTTTATGTTGACTGGAACGATTTTGAGGGTCTTAAGAAAGTTGTTGAAGAAAACGAGGGCGAAATTGCCGCATTCATTTCAACTCCTTATATGCACGGCAACTTCCTTGATAATATTCTTCCCGCAGAAGGCTATTGGCAGAAGGTTCGCGACCTCTGCACAGAAAAGGGCATTGTTCTTATCATTGATGATGTTCGCTGCGGCTTTAGACTTGACCTTGCAGGTTCAGACCATTTCTACGGCATTGAAGCTGACCTTATCTGCTTCTGTAAAGCACTTGCAAACGGCTGGAATGTTTCCGCACTCTGCGGTAAGGATTGGCTCAAGGGCGCAATCAGCGGCCTTTCATACACAGGAAGCTACTGGATGAGCGCAGTTCCTTTTGCGGCTGCTATCGCTTGCATCAACAAGATGAAGGAAATCGACCTTCCCAAGATTTGTCTTGAAAAGGGTACAAAGCTCTGTGACGGTCTTAAGGCTGCTGCTGCAAACAACGGCTTCAACCTCAATGTTTCGGGCGAACCCGCACTCTTCTACCTTATGCTCAAGGATGACGATTCACTTATGCTTCATCAGGAGTGGATTGCAGAGGTTGTTAAGAGAGGCGTTTATATGACAAACCACCACAACCACTTCATCAATGCATCTCTTACCGATGAGGACATCAACTTCACACTTGAAGTTGCAGACGATGCATTCAAGGCTGTTCGCAAGAATCACCCCGAATTAGGCTGATAATCAGGAATCAAAGCGTAACGGTACGCTTACATATAATCAAAGGAGGAATTCTCTATGGCATTAACCAAGCAGGAATGGCTTGAGCTTGAAAAGCAGGCTCACGAGCTGCGTAAGCTTTGCCTTGACACAACTTTCTGGGCAGGCAGTGCTCACATCGGCGGCGGTATGAGCGTTATGGATATGCTCGCCATTCTCTATTACAAGTACATGAAATATGACGTTGCAAACCCCCAGTGGGAGGACAGAGACCGCTTTATCCTCAGCAAGGGTCACGCAGGCGTTGCTCTTGCAAGCCTTGTTTGCCATGTTGGCTTTGACGATAAGGAAAAGCTCAAGACATTCAACCTCAGCAACTCAACAATGGGTATCCACCTTGACTCAAACAAGGTTAAGGGTGTTGACGCTTCAACAGGCTCACTCGGTCACGGTCTTTCAATAGCTCTCGGTACTGCTCTTGCAGCAAAAGTTCTCGGTAAGGATTACAAGACATTCTGCATCCTCGGTGACGGCGAATGTGACGAAGGCTCAAACTGGGAAGCTGCCATGTCAGCCGCTCATTTCAAGGCTGATAACCTTATCTCATTTGTTGACCGTAACAAGTGCATGATTGACGGCCCCACAGAAGAAGTTATGGCTCTTGAACCCTTTGCAGACAAGTGGCATTCATTCGGCTTCATCGTTAAGGAAGTTGACGGACACGATTTTGTTCAGCTCGCAGAGGCTATTGACTTTGCTCTCGAAAACAAGGGCGCTCCCGTTATGATTATCGCAAACACCGTTAAGGGTGCAGGCGTTGACTACATGGAAGGCGACTACAAGTGGCACTACGGCGCTCTCAATGATGAGAAATACGAGCTTGCAAAGGCAAGCCTTGAAAAATACTATGCAAAACGCGTTGCTCGCGCAGAAAAGGAGGGCATCTGATCATGGCAGGAGGACTTACATATACAGCTACCGAATCAACAGCTTTCTCAACAGCTGAAATTTACGGTAAGGCTCTTTGTGAGCTTGGCGAAAAGCATCCCGAGGTTGTTGCTCTCACAGCTGACCTTGGCAAATCAACAAAAATCGGTATGTTCGGCGAGAAATTCCCCGACAGATACTTCAACGTAGGTATTGCAGAGCAGAATATGTTCGGTATGGCTGCAGGTATGGCAAGGGCAGGTCTTGTTCCCTTCCTTTCAACCTTCTCGGTTTTCGCTTCTCTCAGAAGTGCTGACCAGCTCCACACAGACATCTGCTATCAGAACGTTAACGCAAAAATCATTGCTACTCACGCAGGCACATCATTCGGTCAGGCAGGTTCAACTCACCACGCTATCTGCGACATGGCAGTTGCCCGTTCAATCCCCAACCTGACTGTTATCTGCCCTGCAGACGGTCTTGAAACTTATAACGCAGTTCACGCTGCATACGATAACTTCGGACCCTACTACATCCGAATCAACAGAGGCTTTGACCGTGTTCTTTACGACACCACAGACTACGGCTTCGAAGTTGGTAAGGCTGTTACAATCAACGAAGGCTCAGACATCACAATTATCGCTTGCGGTTCATGCGTATTCCAGGCATATCAGGCAGCAAAGTTCCTTGAAACCAACGATGGTCTTAAGGTAAGAGTTCTCAATATGCACACAATCAAGCCTATCGATAAGGAAGCTGTTATCAAGGCTGTTATGGAAACCAGAAGAATCATTACCGCAGAAGACCACAATGTTATCGGCGGTCTCGGCTCAGCAGTTGCAGAAGTAATTGTTGAGGCAGGTAAGGGCTGTGCATTCAAGCAGCTCGGTATTCAGGATAAGTTTGCACCCATCGGTCTCCACGAGGATATTATGTCAACTCTCGGCATTGACCAGAACGGCATTATTGCAGCAGTTCGTGAAGTTATGGGTAAAGACTTTGAACTTGATGACGACTGGGATGACGAAGCATAATTTGAGTTATTTTCACTTTCTCGCTCGTTGCGTATAACGATACGCCTCCTCACTGCGAAAGCGAAACTAATCTCAAATTCTGAAATTGGATTTATTTGCATTTCCGCTTGTTGCGTATAACGATACGCCTCCTCACTGCGAAAGCGAAACTAATCTCAGAATCCCGATATAAATTGCGAAAGGAATGATTTAAATGGCTCCGAGAGAAGACATTTTAACCAATAAAATTTTCCTTTGTGCGGTTCTGCCTCTTGTCAAGACCATTGCTATGGATGACCCCAAGCTTGCCAAGAAATTTGAGCATGCTCACGCGGTTATTCAGGTCAGCGCAAAAGACCCCGATGCTCCCAACGGCAAGTTTGCAACTCACTATGTTGTCAACAGCGGCGAGTGGCTTTGCCACACCGACAAGGTTGCCGAAAACGCTCACATTGAGCTTGAGTTCAAGAGCATTGAAACAATGAACGCATTTTTCAAAGGAAAAATCGGCCCCTCAACTCTTCCCAAGATGAAGGGTATCACAAAGAAACCCGCTGTTTTTGCAGCGTTTATGATGACTCTGCTCAAGATGTCCTCAATGCTCACCGCAACAGAGGCTCCCGAGGCAGAGGAGGACAAGAAACTTCTTGTTAAGTGCTATTTCTACCTGCTTTCAAGCGGTATCAGTACCCTCAACAAGCAGGGTCACGAAGAAATCCACAAGTGGACTCTCACAAGCCCTGACCGAGTTTATGCCTGGGCGGTTGACGGATATCCCGATATTTCCGCTTACATCCGCATCAAAGCAGGCAAGTCAAAGGCAGGCAGAGGCGTTTACAAGCGCGCTCTTCCCTTCTTCACAATGAGATTTGACTGCCTTGACAGTGCACTGGGTATTCTTATGGGCACCGCAGATATGCTTGAGTTCACAAAGGCAAGCAAGCTTATCATGGACGGCGCTCCCGAATTCGGCGCACAGATTGGTGCATACATGATGATGGTAGGCGACTACGCAAGATAAATTTAAAATAAAGGCTCCGAGGCTGAGGCTTCGGAGCTTTTTGCGTTTTTTTCTGAAAAATAATGATTTTTTTGTAAATGTATGATACAATAAATATAATTTAGCCATATCTTGCCGAAAGGGGAGACCAAAATGGATGTTTTTTCAATCATAACGCTTTTCGGAGGTCTTGCATTCTTCCTTTACGGAATGAAAGTTATGTCTGACGGACTTGAAAAATCCTCCGGAGGAAGCCTTAACAAGAACCTCAAAAAGGTTACGCAAAACAAGCTTGTGGCGATGCTTTTCGGCATCGGAATGACCGTTGCGGTGCAGTCTTCGTCTGCGGTCACGGTTATGCTTGTGGGCCTTGTCAACTCGGGTATACTTGAGTTCGGTCAGACCATCGGTGTGCTGATGGGCTCCAATATCGGCACAACCCTCACCGCTTGGATTCTCAGCCTTGCGGGCATTGACAGCGATGTTGTGTGGGTCAATCTGCTGAAACCCTCCAACTTCTCCCCGATTCTTGCCTTTGCGGGCGTACTGATGATTATGGTGGGCAAAAAACCGAAAATCAAAGATATCGGCGGAGTGCTTATCGGCTTTTCCGTGCTGATGTTCGGAATGAATCTTATGTCGGATTCAATGAAGCCTCTGGGCGAAATGCCTGAATTTGCAAGCATTCTGACAGCATTCAAAAACCCTTTGCTTTCAGTTGCAGTCGGTGCAATATTCACGGGTGTTATCCAGAGCTCGGCAGCATCTGTTGCCATATTGCAGGCGCTTTCAATGACAGGCGGCATTACTTACGGCATCGCAATTCCCATAATTATGGGTCAGAATATCGGTACTTGTGTAACTGCTCTTATCTCCAGCTTCGGTGTCAGCCGAAATGCAAAAAAAGTTGCGGTTGTACATTTTTCATTCAATATTTTCGGCACCCTTATCTGCCTTATTCCTTTCTGTGTCGGCAATATGATTTTCAAGTGGGCATTCGTTGAAGAAGCAACAACCCCGTTTATGATTGCCATAGTCCACAGTATTTTCAACGTTGTTACAACGGCAATTCTTCTGCCTTTCTCAAAACTGCTTGAAAAGCTTGCCAACAAAATCATTCCCGATAAGGACGAAAAACACGAGCTTGACGTTATCCTTGATGACCGTCTGCTCACGGTGCCTACCGTTGCCGTTCAGAAGTCGTTTGACGTTGTCAGACAGATGTGCGTGCTTTCGAAAAAGGCGTTTGCAGATTCAATCGGACTTCTCGGTGGATATGACGGCAAAAAAGCTGATAAAGTTCTTGAAACAGAGGCTGAAATTGACAAATTCGAGGACAGGCTCGGCACATATATGATGAAACTTTCCAAAATCGGTGTTTCCGATGCGGACTCAAAGAGCATTGCCAAAATTCTGCATACAATCGATGACTTTGAAAGAATCGGTGACCACGCAGTCAATATGCTGGGCGTTGCAAAAGAAATTCACGAAAAAGAAATTGTGTTTTCTGACGAGGCAAACCGTGAAATAAACATTCTTACACAGGCAATTGCTGAAATCCTGAAAATTACTGCAGATGCTTTTGAAAACAATGATGTTGACCTTGCCAAAAAGGTTGAACCCCTTGAGCAGGTTATTGATGACCTGATTATGGTGGTTAAGCGTAACCATATCACAAGACTCAGAGGCGGTAACTGCACTATTCAGCTCGGATTTGTGCTCAGTGACCTGCTGACCAACTACGAAAGAGTTTCCGACCACTGTTCAAACATCGCGGTTGCGGTCATTGAATCCGCACACGGCACCTTTGAGGCTCACGAATATCTTGAAACCGTCAAGGATGAGCATAACAAAGAATTCGAAAAACTTTACGAAGAATACGGCAAACAATTCAGAATCAAAGCATAAAAATAAAGCTCCGGAATTTCCGGAGCTTTTTGTTATTCATCAAGATTTTTGACTGTCGGCAGATTCCAGTGGAAAATGGTGGCAAGAATTCGGATTATCAGCACCGAGCCTGCGCCGACTATAACCGCAAGAGTCGCTGAGCAAATCTCATAATAAATTAAAACATAATATAAGATTGCGCCGATTATTGCCGCAAGAGCGTAAACCCTTTTGTGGAGAATGGTGGGAATTCTGCCTGCCATGATATCTCGCATAACGCCGCCGCCAACGCCCGTGAGGGTTGCAACGAAAACTGAGAGAAACATATTCTCGCCGAAACCGCAGGAAATCGCACTGTTGACACCGCCCACAACGAAAACCGCAAGTCCGATTGAGTCGAAAATATTGATAACCTGCGAATAAACTTCAAAATGCTTTTTTATTCTTCTGCCAAAGAAATATGCAATAATGAAAACGGCGAGAGAAGTGATGAGCGCTGTTATGGCGTAAACGGATTTGCGGAATGCCATGGGAGGGGTGTAGCCGAGAATGAGGTCTCGCACAATACCGCCGCCTACCGCCGTCACCGTGCCGAGCACAAGTGCGCCGAAGATATCAAATTTCTTGCCGAGCGCGGTTATGACGCCCGTTATCGCAAAGGCGATTGTACCGATGATTTCGATGGCAAAAAATATTTTTTCAGCGGTCATTGCATCTCCTCCTTATTTTTTCGGCGGCAAAAAATATTGCGCCGCCTGCAAAGTAACAGATTATGTCTTTGATGTCGAAAGTCCTGCCCAGCGCAATGCTGAGAATGCGGTTGCTTTCAAGACCCAGAAGACCCACGAAATCAAAATACTGCAGTGTTTCGATTATCACGGCGAAAAGGGTGGCGTAAAGCGGAAGAAGCTTAGGCTTTTCCGTGAAAAAAATGCGGAGAAAAGCGCACATAAGCATCACCACAAGTACATCGCCCATATACGGGCGCACAAATGCATCGTTTATGAATGCACCGATGAAAATTTCAGCCGCAAGGAGCAGGATGAAAGCGATGATATATGTAATTCTAAGCTTTTTCTTCATTTTTCTTTTTCCTCAGGCGGGCAAAAAAATCAGAAAGCAATGCGGCACATTCATCTGCCATAAATCCGCCCACAAGCTCGGGCTTGTGGTTATAGGGCAGATCAAAAAGATTGACCACGGAGCCGCAGGAGCCTGCTTTGTAATCCGATGCACCGTAAACAACGCGGCGCAGACGGGAATTGATAATCGCGCCCGTGCACATGGGGCAGGGTTCGAGAGTCACATACATTTCGCATTCCCACAGCCGCCATCCGCCAAGCTTTTTGCAGGCAAGGTCAATCGCCTCAATTTCTGCGTGAGCAAGAGCGTTTTTGCCTGTTTCCCTGCGGTTTCTGCCAACGGAAACCACCTCGCCGTTGCGAACGATTACCGCGCCGACAGGCACTTCAAGCTCGTCAGCCGCCAATTTCGCCTGTTCAATTGCAATTAGCATAAAATCTGTATCGGTCATATGTTTCATCCTGAAAGGGCGACTTGAAAAGCCGCCCTTTACAAAAAATTATTTTCTTAAATCAATCTTTTCAACATGCCAGATATCTCTTGCGTAGTCGTTGATTGAGCGGTCAGCCGCAAACACACCTGCGCCTGCAATGTTCATAAGTGACATTGTGTCCCATCTGGTTGTGTCGTGCCAGATTTCTTCTGCGAGCTTCTGGATGTTTCTGTAATCAGCATAATCCGCAAGCACCATATAGGGGTCGTGATGAGCGATTACATTGCCGATTTCGCTGAAGTTCTTGCCGCCGAAGCCCTTGTTGATGAAGTTGATTACCTCGTTGATTTCGGCATTATTGTTGTAATAATTAATGGGGTGGTAACCTTCTTTCCTGAGCTCGTTTACCTCAGGTGTGCTCATACCGAAGATGAGAATATTTTCAGCACCGACCGCATCGTAAATCTCAACATTTGCGCCGTCCATTGTGCCGAGAGTGATTGCACCGTTAATCATCAGCTTCATGTTGCCCGTGCCGCTTGCTTCCGTGCCTGCAAGGGAAATCTGCTCGCTGATATCAGCTGCAGGCATAAGAGCCTCAGCCATAGTGACATTGTAATCCTCCATGTAAACAACCTTGAGCAGGTCTTTCACATCAGGGTCATTGTTGATAAGTTTTGCAAGAGTGCAGATGAATTCAATGATTTTCTTTGCCATATAGTAACCGGGAGCAGCCTTTGCACCGAAAATATAGGTGTGAGGAGTGTGGTTACCGTTGGGATTTGCCTTGATTTCAAGATATTTTGCAAGAATGTTGAGCGCATTGAGGTTCTGACGCTTGTATTCGTGCAGACGCTTTACCTGAACATCGAAAATTGATGAAGAATCAAGGGCAATTCCTGTTTTCTTCATAACAAGCTTTGCAAAATCCTCTTTGTTTGCGGTCTTGATTTTGCGGAGTTCAGCAAGCACACCTGCATCGGTTGAATATGCTTTCAGCTTTTCAAGCTCGCTTGCATTGTAAACAAAGCCGTCACCGATAAGGTCGGTGAGCATTGAAGTGAGTCGGGGGTTAGCCTGACAAAGCCAGCGGCGGTGAGCAATGCCGTTGGTAACATTTGTGAATTTTTCAGGCTCAAGTCTGTATGCCTCGTTGAAAATTGTATCCTTAAGAATCTGACTGTGAAGGGCTGAAACACCGTTCACCTTGTGACATACGGCAACGCAGAGGTTAGCCATTTTAACGGCACCGCCTGAAATGACAGCCATTCTTTCAACCTTGCCTGCATCGCCTGTTGCGTCCCAGATTTTCTTTCTGTAACGGTTGTCAATTTCCTTGACAATCTGATAAATTCTGGGAAGCAGACGCTTGAAGAGGTCTTCACCCCAGCATTCGAGAGCCTCTGCCATAACGGTGTGGTTGGTGTATGCACAGCATTCCTCAACGATTCTGTATGCATCGTCCCAGCCGTAGCCGCATTCGTCAAGCATAATTCTCATAAGCTCGGGAATTGCCATTGTGGGATGTGTATCGTTAATGTGGATTGCGTTCTTTTCTGCAAAATTCTCAAGTGAGCCGTAATCTCTCAGGTGACGGGCAACGATATCCTGAACTGAAGCGGAAACAAGGAAATACTGCTGGCGCAGACGAAGGCTCTTGCCTTCCTGATGGTTATCTGCAGGGTAGAGCACCTTGCTGATAACCTCTGCCATAGCCTTTTCTTCCATTGCGCGCATATAGTCGCCCTGATTGAACATAGCCATATCAATGCCGTCAACCTTTGCGCTCCAGAGACGGAGCACTGCGGCGCCTTTGCCGTCTTTGCCCGCAACCATCATATCGTAAGGCACAGCTTTGACTGTTTTGCAGTTCACAAGCTCAACCTGATGGAAAGGACCTTCCCAACTGTCGATGATATTACCCTCGAACTTAACCTCAACGGTTTTGTCCTCTCTTGGAACAAGCCATACCTCGCCGCCGGGGAGCCAGAAATCGGGCATTTCCGTCTGCCAGCCTTCAATGATTTTCTGCTTGAAAATGCCGTATTCATAAAGAATCGAGTAACCCATACCGCTGTAACCCTGATTTGCAAGAGCATCAAGATAGCAAGCGGCAAGTCTGCCGAGACCGCCGTTGCCCAGACCTGCATCGGGTTCGCAGTCATAGAGTCTGTCAAGCTTTACGCCGAATGATTCAAGTGCTTCCTTTGCGGTTTCGGTAAGATTGAGGTTATAAAGCGTATTTTTAAGCGCGCGGCCCATAAGGAATTCCATGCAAAGGTAATAAACCTTTTTCTGACCCATTTCCTTTGCGGTTTTATCAAA
This sequence comes from uncultured Clostridia bacterium, assembly GCA_937919155.1. Lineage (GTDB taxonomy): Bacteria > Bacillota > Clostridia > Oscillospirales > Acutalibacteraceae > CAG-177. The sequence continues at coordinate 2,853 of CALFPM010000202.1, read as the reverse complement.
TTCTCTGCGTGAATCCCTCACCATGTCTCTCACAATCATTGAAAGAGCGCGGTAAAACTGCTCATTGGTGGCATCTTTGGGGGAAACACCGAAAAAATGTGAAAGCTTTGAAGAAATCATTTCCTCAAGCTGTGTTTTGCTGATTGCCATTTATTTTGTCCTCCAATATATATGGTGAATATATAATTCTATATTCTACACCAAATTTATACATATTACAATAATTTTTTTCGGATTAGTTTATTTTTCAGCCTTGTAACCTATAGAAATTTGCGGTATAATAGTAAAAAAATTTGGCAGAATTGTTAAAAAGAAATAACGGTGATTTATTTGTACGGCTACGATAACAACGGATATGACTACTATATCCGCGAAGAAAATGAAAAAAAGAATATAAAATTGCTGGGCAAGGCGGCGGGTCTGAGCGTAATCGGCTATGTTCTTGTGCAGAACATTATTTCTCTGCTGATTTTTATGACTCCGCTGGGCAATTATTATATGAACAACGCAACGGTGCAGAGCGTGGTAACAATATTTTACTCTGTTCTGAGCCTGCTTATTCCCTTCGGCATTGCAGGATTTTTTCTTGAAAAAAGAACGGGGACAGATGTTTTTAAATTCGGCAAACCCGTAAGCACTTCGCTGATGATAAGCGCAACGGCTCTGGGCTTTTTCGTCTGCCTTGTCGGCAACTACATCACAAGCGGATTTGTGACCCTTGCGGATTACGCGGGAGTTGTTCTCACATCACCCGAATATGCGGTGCCTGAGGACTTTGCGGGCAGATTAATATATGCAGTTTCCGTTGCGGTTGTGCCTGCTCTCGTTGAGGAATTTGCCATAAGAGGAGCGGTGCTTCAGCCTCTGAGAAGATACGGCGACAAGTTTGCAATCCTTGCATCTGCAGTTGTTTTTGCGGTGCTTCACGGCAACCTCATTCAGGCTCCTTTTGCGCTGATAGCGGGCATCGGCATCGGCTATGCGGTGTGCATCACAAACAGCATCTGGACGGGAGTTCTGATTCATTTCTGCAACAACCTTTACGCCGTCATAACCGAGTTCATGATTGCTGATATCGCAGACGAGAAAATGCTGAATCTTGTTTATTACGGAGTGATGATTGCTCTTTATGTGATATCAATTGCAGGCAGTGTGTGGTTCGTTGTTCTGCGAGGAAAACGCAGGCTTGTGCCCTCGTTTACTGTGCTGACCGAGAGCAGAAAAATGAAAGCTTTTGTGCTGACGGTTCCGATGGTTATCGGGTTCATTATGATGCTGTATTTCACGGCACAGTATGTGGATTTTAAATAAAAATCAAGCCGCTGAGGTTGCCCTCGGCGGTTTTTGCGTCAAACGCAAGAAGACGGCGCCGAGGCACCGTCTTCTGCTTGGGGTTGAATTGAGGAGGGGTATTGCTGATACCGTTCAGGTTGCGGCTCCTGTCCGGTACAACCACATATTAACCCCGAAATATTAATTCGGTATGAATTTAATTTTAACGGATATAAGATGTTTTGTGAACATTAAAAAGGACAGCCTGAGCTGTCCTTTTCCTTATTTTGTGAGGTTTGTGAATTCCTCAATAAGCTCGTCTTTCACATTGCCTTTGAGCAGGTTGAGGCGGAGAATGAGCTTTGCCTTGAAATAGTCACGCGCCATAAAATCGCCTGCAATAACATTGACTCTGTCAAGCTTGGCAGGGTCGGCGGCGATGTCTGCAATCAGCTCGGGGAAAACCTCTCTGACGCAGTTGTCAAGTTCATCGGGCCACTTTGTCCAGCCGTTTTCCGTGCCGGGGTTGGGAGTCTGCTGGGTCTGGAGCCAATGAAATCCGTCAACATCGCAATCGAGGAGATATTTCTGAATTTCTTTGATGAATTTCTCGGTTCTGAAACCGAAAACAACAGGGTCCCAGGGACCGTACATCGGCGTATCGGTGCTGAAGTCATACTCTTTATTTTCGTTGAGAAGTATGTATCTTTTGCCTGATTTTCTGATGTCACCCACAGTTACTTCCGCAATATTTCCGAAATCCGTGAGGGCATATTTTTCGGGGTTCAGATACTTGCGGATAAGTCTGTTTGTTTCATCGTTGTTGCTGTTGTAGTGCAGTTTTATGGGGCCGATACCCTGATTCATATATGTTCTGATTCCGATAACAAAAAATTCGTTTGTAGTGTCAAGACAAAGAACGATAGCGTTTTCGCCTTCAACAGCGTAAATACCAACGTCCTCCCAAGCAACGTTGCGGATCTTGTTCTCAACGAAGATGGTAGCGTCATAGCCGTAGCCAGCACCTACTTCAGAGTAAGTGGTGGAGTAAGCAGCGTAAAGGTCAGCACCGGATACGGGGTCGGGTGCGCCGTTGTACTCGCCGGTATAAACGGTAGTATCGTTATAAGCGAGCCATTCGGGACAGGGGTTGCCGTTTTCATCGAGCTTTTCTTCGAAATAGATCTCAAGTGTGGTGGGGTTTACGGCGTAAACGCGAAGGTCGTCTATGGAACAATCGCCTGCCTTAACCATACGAGCGTTCTTTATATCGAAAAGGAGGGGAGCTGCAGCACTGGTGGATTCAACCTCAAGAATTCTCTTCCAAGCATAAACTATGTCGTTAGCCTGAACCATGGAGCCGTCGCTCCAGTATGTGTCGTTTATCCAAACAGTGAGCTTTGCGTTACCCTCGCGGTCAACGCCCTTTTCCCACTTTCTGGCGAGTTCCTTCTTTACTTTTCCGTTTTCATCAAGAGAAACGAGTCCCTGATAAATAAGGGAAATAAGCTTTACGCTGTTTTCATCGGTGTAAGCTGTTGCGGGGTCGAGATTGATTGTTTTTGTTCCCATGTAAACATC
>CALFPM010000201.1 GCA_937919155.1 uncultured Clostridia bacterium | reverse complement strand
CTCTCCTTCCCGCAAGCTTTTCGAGCCCCAGATATGCCGTTCCGACGGCATTGTCGGAGGAAAGCTCCACGTCCGCAAAAAGCACGTTTTTAAGCTTTTGGCATATCTTTTCGCGTATTATCGTGTTTCTCATAACACCGCCTGCAAAAATTATGGGCAGCTCCGGCTTTTCTGCACGCGCGTTTTCTGCAAGCGCAATTACGTTTTTCGCCACGAAATCGAGCGTAAAGTATGCTATTTTACCTGCATCCTCTCCGGCTCTCACAAGTGCGGAAATGGCACTCGCAGGTATCAGAGCCGCTGTTCCTTTCAGCGAAATGGCAGATACAATGTACCGTGTCGGCAGAGGTCTTCCCGTTGAATTGCGTGAAACAGCACTCGGCGGATGTGCGGCAACTCCGACAGGTTGCAGTCTTAAGTGCAAGATTTTCGGCAGTTGCGATTAATTGGAGGTCTTATGAAAAAAATCGGACGGGAAGTTCTGCTTCTGAATGTAAGTAAAGGCAATCCCCGCAACGGCGAAGGAACTTTTCTGCGCTTAAAGGACAATTCAATTTTGTTTGTTTATTCAAGATTTACGGGCAATGACTGGCACGATGAATGTTCTGCCGATATTGCGGCAATGACATCATATGACGAAGGTGAAACCTGGACAGATGAGCGCATAATATTTGCTCACGATGAAAATTCAAGGAATTATATGTGTCCGTCACTTATCAGAATGAACAACGGCGATGTGGGTTTGATTTTTTTGCGAAAAGCCAAGGAAAATGAAAGCGGAATTCCCTATTTTGCACGCTCTGCAGACGAGGGCAAAACCTTTACAACCCCCAAAAAATTCATTGACGATAATGAAAACTATTTTGTAATCGAAAATGACCATGCAATAAGGCTGCAAAACGGCAGAATAATTTTGCCTGCCAATTTTCATTCAAGGCTAATTGACGGTGAAATTAAAATAGTTGAACACGGTCTGAAATGCATTTTTGCCTCAGATGATGACGGTGAAACCTGGCGCGAAATTGCACAGAGGCAGGATATCCCGTTCCCCGATAAAAGTGAAACGGGATTGCAGGAAACTACGGTTTATGAACAGGAAGACGGCATTTTAAGAGCTTTTTCAAGAACAGACCTCGGCTTTCAGTTTGAGTGTTTTTCAGAAGATAACGGTGAAACTTGGACCGAACCTTCACCCAACAGATTTTTTTCGGCTCCCGATTCACCGCTTCTTATGAAGCGGGCAGGGGAGTTTACAATTGCGGTTTTCAACCCCATTCCAAATTATACAACACGATCAAATGCAGACGGAAATACCTGGGGCAGAACACCTCTTGTGTGTGCAGTAAGTGAAGATGACGGCGAAACATTCAGCCTTGACCGTATCTATGCTCTTGAAGATGATCCGAACAATGGTTATTGTTACCCTGCAATAATTGAGGGCGAAGATTATTTCCTTGTTGCATATTATCACTCAAACAATAACGAATGCCCTCTGACCTGTTGTAAGATGGTAAAGGTTATGTATTGTGAGATAACCGCTTGACGGTGTTTTTTATAATGATATAATTAAAGTACATTTCTAATAAAAGGATGGATTTAAATGGATAAATACGCACGATTCAGATATCAGCCCTGCCTTCCTCTCGGCGAGGACGGACGTTGTGCAACGGCTTCCGTGAAGCATACACAGCTTTCAAGAAAAGCTGCAACAGAGGGTATGGTACTTCTTAAAAATGAAAATAACGCTCTGCCTCTCAAAAAGGGTGAAAAGGTTGCTCTTTTTGGCAAGGCAACCATTGAATACATAAAGGGCGGCGGCGGAAGCGGCGATGTGCATTGCCCCTATATCCGCAACGTTTTTGACGGTTTCAAGGAAAAGGAAAAAGAGGGCAAGGCATCCGTTTATATGCCCCTTGTTGATTTCTATAAGGACTATGTTGAAACAGAAAGTGTTCATATTCCCACTCAGGCACAGATTGATGCTACCTGGGATATTGTTAACGCCATGGAATTCTGCACAAAGCGTGACGATATGACGTATGACACCTTTGCGAGTATGCACGTTAAAGAGCCTGCCGTTCCTGAGGAGCTTATCAAATCGGCATCGGAATGGGCAGATACCGCAATTTTCACAATCAGCCGTTTCTCTGCAGAGGGTGTTGACCGCAGACCTCAGGGCGGTGATTACTATCTTTCCGATATTGAAAAGAATCTTATCGATAATCTTTGTGAGCTTTTCAAAAAGGTTGTTATTGTCATTAACTCAGGCGCAACAATCGATTGCGAATATTTTGCCGAAAACGATAAAGTATCCGCCGTTCTTTTCGGTTGGCAGGGCGGTCTGGAAGGCGGAATGGCAATTGCCGATGTGCTTTGCGGTGATGTTAATCCCTCGGGTAAGCTTTGCGATACAATAGTAAAATCCTATGATTGCTATCCTTGCAAGGATGAATTCTGGGAGAGCTTCAAGTTCATTGATTATTCCGATGATATCTATGTTGGCTACCGATATTTTGAAACAATGGCAAAGGATGATGTGCGTTATCCTTTCGGCTTTGGTCTTTCATATACAACATTCTCAATCAGCGGCAGAGTATGTTGTGAAAGCGAGGGCAAAATCGTTGCCGTTGCAACAGTAAAGAATACGGGCAGTGTAGCAGGCAGAGAGATTCTTCAGCTTTATTACAGTGCACCTCAGGGCAAGCTTGGTAAGCCTGCAAGAGAGCTTGCGGCATACAAAAAAACAAAGCTTCTTGCTCCAAACGAGAGCGAAACTGTTGTTATGAGCTTTGATATCAAGGATATGGCAAGCTTTGATGACCTCGGTAAAATTGCAAAATCAGCCTATGTGCTTGAAAAGGGCAGCTACGAATTCTATCTCGGCAGTTCCGTGCGTGATGCTGAAAAGCTTGCATTCGACTATGTGGTTTCCGAGGATACAGTTGTTAAGCAGCTTAAGAATTGGTGTAAACCGTTCAAACTTGCAAAGCGTATGCTTGCAGACGGCAGCTTTGAGGCTCTTCCAACAGGTGATGAAGAATATTATTATGCAGTTAATGAGCCTTCAGGCGCAAAAGCACCTGCGGAGCTTGTTAAATTTGATATGGTTGGTGAAACAATTACTCTTGATGAGTTTGTGGCACAGTTTACAGACGATGAACTGTTGGATTTTGTCGGCGGCAAAAGACCGACAGGAGTTGCAAACACAGGTTGCTTCGGCGGACTTGAACGCCTTGATATTCCTCCTGTTCCTACGGCTGACGGCCCTGCAGGACTCCGCCTTAACCCCGAAACAGGTATTCCCACAACAGCCTGGCCCTGCGCAACCCTTCTTGCCTGCTCATGGGACACTGAACTGATTTATGAAGTCGGTGCTGCGGCAGGCACAGAGATTGCGGAGAATAACATTGGCATCTGGCTTGCTCCTGCTCTCAATATTCACCGTGATCCTCTTTGCGGAAGAAACTTTGAATATTATTCCGAAGATCCCGTTGTTTCGGGTAAAAGCGCCGCCGCAATGACAAGGGGAGTGCAGTCTGCAAAGGCGACTGTTTCAATCAAGCATTTTGCCTGCAACAACAAAGAGGCAAACAGATATGATATTGATTCACGTATTTCCGAAAGAGCATTGCGCGAGGTCTATCTCAAGGGATTTGAAATTGTTGTCAAGGAGTCCGATCCCTGGACTGTAATGACCTCATATAATCGCATCAACGGTCAGCATACATCTGAAAGCTATGAGTTGATTATGGGCATTCTCAGAGGCGAATGGGGCTTCAAGGGTATGGTGGAAACCGATTGGGGTGTTAAAAATGACCCCGTCAAAGAGGTTAAAGCAGGCAACGATATGAAGATGCCTTGCGGATATCCCGAGGACCTTAAAGCGGCATTTGATAAAGGTGAACTGACCAGAGCAGACCTTGAGCCTTGCGTAAAGCGCATTCTTGAAATGACAATGAAATTTGCATAAAAATTACGGAGCCTGAGTTGTTCAGGCTCCGATTTCTTTTATAATTTTATTTTGGCATTTACCGCCTTTTCAGCAATAAATTTTTCAAATTCATTGCAGGTGCCTTTTTCAAAGCTTCTTTTGTCAACCATAATAATGATTTTTTTGCTTAAAATAAGCAGGTAAAGATTTTTGCTTTGTTTTATTTTTTTTATTTTCTTATAGTCAATGTTTACCTCTGCTTTATCGGTTTCGCTGAAACTGAAAATATGATCATCAAAGAAGATGGTTTGTCCCTCAGGGATTTTTTCGTATAATTCAATAAATATTTTTTCTCTTTTTCTGGCGATAATATTTACTCTGATATGAGGATAAATCGGAAAAAGAACACCAATCAAAGCAAGAACAAGGGAAATTATAATGTCAAATGAAACGTAATAATAAATCAAAGCCAAAGCTGTATAGATAATAAATATAAGTGCTCCAAGAAAATGAATTGAAAAAGCGGAATATTTTTTATTCATTTCAATATAGTTTTCTTTAGTTTGCTTAAAGTTGTTGATGAAAATTGCTTCCATTAAATATTGCTCCTTTCAAATTAATTCAGCAATTGTCGGTAATTGTACGAAACAAATCAATATGATCAACTGTTCAGAATGGGTAAACCATCACGGTTCCATATAACCTTACGTTTTCTTGCACTTCTGCACGGATCATAAAGAGAATCGTATTGCGAATATCCGCATTCACCTTTAAAGCATTTTTCATCTCTTGAATGGTAAACGAAAATCCAATCTCCGTTTTCGTCCCTGACAAAGGAGTTGTGTCCGGGGCCATATTCACCCTCAAGGTCGGCGGAAGTCAGCAGGGGAGAGGCAAGCTTTGTCCAGCTATTAATATTCATTAAATCTGCATTTTCATCTGCATACATAAGACCTATGCAGTATTCGGGACCCGTTGCGGAGGCTGAAAACGCAAGATAGATCTTGCCGTTATGAATCATTGCGGCTGGACCTTCGTTAACGGGAATTCTGACTATTTCCCATTCATATTCAGGCCTGGTTAAAAGCATTGCAGGGCAGGTGGTTTTCCAAGGTTCATCCGGATTGATTGTTGCCAGATATACATTTGAGTTGCCGCCGTTCTGAGCCCAGGCAACATAATGCTTGCCTGCACATTCAAAGTGAGTCATATCAAGCGAAAAACCACGGAATGAAAAATCATCGCCTTCATAAGACTGAAATTTGCCTTTGTCAAGCCATTGGTTATTATACGGGTCATTGCCTATGCACATAATTATATGGCAATCAATATCCCAAACATTATCTTCGCTGCCGCTTGCGGCAAAAAGCACATACCATTTGCCGCTTATTTCGTGAATTTCAGGTGCCCAGATAAAACGGAATGATTTATCGGAATTTTTTTCATCCCATATGACCTTTTCTTCTGCCTGAGCAAGTCCATCAATTGTTTCGGACCTGCGCAGAATGATTCTGTCATAACCTTCCGTGTCATCCTTGCCATACATTGGATAAGATGCAGTGAAATAATAATATCCGTCACTTCCTTTTGTGACAAACGGATCTGCCCTGTCTTTGATAAATATATCGGCTTTTACACTCATAATAATCCCTCAAAGCTTTTGTTGTTGGTTTTGAATGTATAAAGTTTATCATATAAGCCGTGTTATTTCAATAAAGGAGTAAAATTTAAAAAATAAAGGAAAAAAGTTATTGACAAATCGAATTGTTTTTGATATTATATTTATCGTTGCAAATGAGCAACGCATGGGCCATTAGCTCAGTTGGTTAGAGCAACCGGCTCATAACCGGTTGGTCCGGGGTTCGAGTCCCTGATGGCCCACCATAAATTTGAATATAGGGGTATAGCTCAGTTGGTAGAGCAGCGGTCTCCAAAACCGCGTGCCGAGGGTTCAAGTCCTTCTGCCCCTGCCATTCAAGTCCCGAAACCGTTGATATACAAGGGTTTCGGGATTTCTCTTTTCGAAAAATGATTTTTTCTAACACTTTTGACCCTTTTTTCTAACATTTTTCTAACACTTTTTCAGGCTTTGTTTTTTTATCGGCACAACTTTTGTGCTGATTTTTGCTTTTTTTAAGCCTTTTTCCGACCCTTTTACGGGGTCTTTTTTTGTTTCTGAAAGGGTCTTTTCTTCAAACACTTTTTCTAACACTTTGTCCTCTTTTTTCTCTTGTTCCGAATTTAATTTATCAAGAGTGTCTGCGATGCTGATTTTTGAACTCTTATCAACGTGAGCATAGAAATTAAGTGTTGTTGATGCACTTCCGTGACCGAGCCATTCCTGAACCTGAACAACCGAAAATCCGAGATTGAGAAGATTGCTCGCAACGCTGTGGCGTAAATCGTGCAGTCTTATCTGCGGAAGTGTACTGTTCTGAATGACCGAGTGAAAAGTGCGTGTCAGATAATTCGGTGCAATTACTTCTCCGTTACCCCATGTGCAGACATAGTCATTATATATGTAATAATTGCCCATAAGCAGTTTGCGTTCATCCTGAAGCTTCTTCTGTTCTTTCAGAAGGTCATAAGCCGTATTGTTTAACGGCAGAGTTCTGTAACTGCTTTCTGTCTTGGGATGGTCGGTGTAATTGCCGCCCGTGTGCTGCTGAAGTGTTTCGCTTATTGTTATTGTGCGGTTGATGAAATCGACGTTCTTCCATTTAAGACCAAGCACCTCACTTCTGCGGAAACCGTAAATTGCACATAGTCTGACGGGCAATTCAACGGGACTTCCTTTGAACAGAGAAATAAGTTCGTCGATCTGTTCGTGGTTGAGAAATTCAGCTTTGTATTTCTCTTTCTTCGGCAATCTTGCAGAGCTTGCGGGATTGAGCGGAATATATCCTTTTCTGACCGCATCGGCAAGTGCCTTGCTTATGTTCTGATGGTGGTGCCTTATTGTTGTAGCGGAAAGTGCCGCACCGTTTTCGAGGTTGCTTTCGGGTTTGAGAAGCGAGAAATAGTAATCCTCAAGGTCGATTGGCTTGATTGACTGAAGCTGAATCTTCGTGTTCCTGAAATACGGAATAATGTGATTTGTCATATTACCCTTATAGGAACGGAAGGTGTTCGGTCTGACTTCTTTTTCAATCTCTGTAAGCCATATTTCAAAGTATTCCGCAACCGAAATACCGTAATAAACGCCGTTGTGGTAGTTCCATTTTTCAAGCTCCTGATTCAGGAATTGCTCGGCGTTTTTCTTGTTGCCTCTGACGGGCAGACCCGTGCTGATCCATTTCTGCTTTCTTTTGCCGGTTTCATCTCTGAGATTGACAACGGCATAATACTTGCCGTCTTTGATTTGCAGATTGCCTGTTACCATTGAAACTCCTTTCTGATTGGAAAACAGTCAATCATTCCGTAATTAAAATTATACATAATATTTTACTGTTTACAAGAGTTAAGACGCTGTTTCAAGAAAATTTATAACGCTTGTTTTCGGAATGATATATCGTTTGCCGATTCTGATAGTTTTGATTTTGCCTTCCTTGACAATGTCATAGGCGGCGTTTCTGCCGATGTGAAGCATATCCTGAAGTTCTTCAATGCTTACAACGTCGGGATAATCTTTAAAAATATTGTTCATTGCATTCTCCTTTATGATATTTTTTGAGTGTGATATGCAAACTCTGCTTCGGTCATGCTCTGAATTGTTGCCGGTGCATTGTAGAGCATAGTCACAAGATAAGATTTTATTTTTCTGATATCGCTTGTGTTGGTTTTAAGCTGCGAGAAAACATACAGTATATGTTCGGAATCAATTTTACAGAATCTCGATATAACCAGTCCTCTCGGCATTTCATCTTTGCCGATTCTGACTGTCGGACTTGTTCCGTTAAGCACGTCGGATATAATCATCACTATTTCATCGAGCAGTTCTCTGTTGGCATCACAAACAATATACTCATATTCTATATGCTCTCTTATCTAATCTTCTGTCCTTCCGAATCCTATGATAGATGGATAGGTGTTACTGATTTCATTATTACTATTATTATTCTTACTATCTTCGGGTTTTGTGAACTCGGGAGTTTTGATTTCGTGACCTCGCGAATTATCGTTTTCCGTATTCGTGAATTCTTGTTTTACGTATTCGGAAAACCTTTCTGTGATATAAATTCTGTATGGCATACAACAGATTTTCCGACTGCGGATAATCATACCGTTTGATTCAAGCTCTTTAAAAATTCTGAGTGTTCTTGTGTTACCGCACCCAAGCTTTTCGCTTACTTCTTCAACCGTATAAACAACATATATCTCACCGTTTTCATCGGTGAATCTGTCTGAATTTATCGTTGAGAGATTCATTCGGTCAAGAATCATTGCAAGCAGAGTTCTTGCTTCGATTGAAATATGCGAGAACATCGGATTGTCGATAAGAGCTCTCGGGTATCGGATAAAAGGATAATCAAAAATATCGTCGCTCAATAAATCACCTTGCCTTTCTGCCAAGACCGATTTTCTTTGCACGTTCTCTTGCTGCCTCAATCTGTTCCTGAGTTTTCGGCGGTTTCAGACTGATTGAAATACAAGACTTTTTGATTGCGTACATAACACCGCCGTATTGGTCTGTATTTTCGTGTCTTGCAACTTCGGGATATTTCTCTGCAAACTTGATCAGACGGCGTCTGAACGGCTTGTTACAGGTGAAAACAGAGTATTCATCCGTATCCTGATTGGTGAGCAGTATTGTTTCCTGCTCATATTTGGTTAATTTCTTCATCATTGTCCTTTCTCAGACTTAAAAAGTTAACTGAAATCCATTGATTTTGCGTTTGTTGGCTTATGAATGATACTATACCTCGGGTATGCGCACTCCCCGAAAAAGTAAGTTACATAACTTTAAAAATGACCAAAGATTTTATAAATCACTCCTTCTGCAATAAGTTTTAGTCGTAAGCATTATTCCGGATATAACGCCTACGATTTTATATACACAAGTGCACAAATGTTCGTTTGACGGATTTAAAATTAAGTCCGTTCCGTATCGGAGGGACTTGGTTTATTTGATAGTAACATATATTTCAGAATTTGTCATAACACGCCGTGTTACGGTGTCAAAAATTTACGCTCAAACCCGAAAAACGTTGATATATAACGATTTCAGGGCATTATAATATATCACCGATTATGATGATTTATTAAAAATACAGGAAAAAGCATCAAAAACAAGGGCTTTTATAACACGCCGTGTTACAAACTTTTTTATTTTCTACTTTTTGCACAAATCTGATGCGGCTTAATATTAGCAGATAACTTTCGATTTGTCATTTCGTCTGACGTAATGACGTAAAATTTTCTTCTTAAGTCCCGAATGCCTTGATATTAAAGGGATTCAGGGCTTCATTTTTGATTTTAAAAAATTTCCTCAAAAATCAAAAAGTGAGAAAACACGAGAAAAACAAAGGAAACGAGAGATTCGCATTACACGCCGTGTAATAAATTTTTTTATTTTCTACTTTTTGCACAAATTTTTATGTAGTTTAATGTTAGCATATGTTTTTGAGTTTGTCGTATCGCGGCAAAATATGGCAAAAAAAGTTGCACAAAAGCTCAGAACCCTTGATATTATTGGCTTTCAGAGGGTTCATTTCGTATTGACAAAAGCATTCAAAAAACAAAAAGTAAGCATTCAAGAGAAAAACGGAGAAAACGGGAGATTTTCATATCTCGCCGAGATATGAGTTTTTTTGATTTCTACTTTTTGCACAAATCTGATGTGATTTAATGTTAGCAAATACCTTTCGGTTTGTCATATCGCTCGGCGATATAGGTTACAAAAACCAAGACCAAAACCTGAAACCATTGATACATAAGGGTTTATAAGATATTTGGGTAATCATCTTCATTTTGCTCAAAAAATCAAAAAGTGAGGAAACACGAGCAAAACAGAGAAAACACGAGTTCTGTATATCGTCCGGCGATATTTTTTATTTTATTTTCAGCGAATTGCATAATAAAAACTCCCTCGATAAAATCGAAGGAGTTCGATAAATTGGAATTTGTCAATCAAAAAACACCGTTATTATATTTTTTCTGCACGTAAAAAATGCAGATAAATCCGATTGTCAATCCGACAGTCAATACTGCAACCGCAATCAATGTATTCTTTTCCGAATTCCCCAACAGACTTACTATGCCGCTGAGCAAAAGTGCCGTTGAGATAATAAACATAGCTTTTCCGAAAGATTTTCCGTATGCGGATTTATCGGTAACGTTTGTTTGATGATAATCATGAATCAAATTGGTTTTTCCCCGATATATTGCAACACCAATCACACCAAAAAGTGTCGCTGTCAAAAACATAATTATCGAATATGTAATCATAATGTTACCTCGTCAAATTCTTATTTATCTGACTGTTCTACAAATTCTTATTTATCTATCTCTTTCGATTTATTTCGTCACAAAAGACGAACCGTTTTTGGAAATATTCCAAATGAAATCTGCTATTTCTTCGGGTTCTTCCTTCATACCGTTTCTGGCCCAACATTCAAGTGCCGCGGCACTTCCCATAATTGTATAAGCTGAAACCATCTGCTTGTAGTTATCCGAGAGATTGTTGCTCTCGGATTTCATTTTGTTCATATTGAATCTGTTTGTCATAATAAACACACGGTTCATTATTTTTGAACTCAGGCGTTTTGAAAAAATGATGTTTGAAAGAGTCTGATTTGCTTTGAGCATACGGCAGACAACCGTTATCGCCTCAACCGTTGTGTTGCTTTCGTTGAGCGATTCGTCAACCGAATTTATCAGGCTGTTTTCAATGCTTTCATAAAGCTCGGCAACACTTGAATAATGAGAATAAAACGTGTTTCTGTTGACCGTTGCTTTTCTGCAAAGTTCCGTCGGAGTAATCTTTTCAACGGGTTTATCTTTCATCAGTTCAAAAAGTGCGTTTTCAAGCATCTGTTTTGTTCTTTTTATTCTTATGTCCATTTAACGAACACTTCCTTTTGCATCTGTTCGATAACAAGCAGTTACTTATCGAACAGTCTGTTGATTATCTTCGTATTCAGTAGTATAATTTAATCGGATAAATTTGTCAACGGAGGTAATATAAATGAAAATTTTATCTTCAAAGCTGTTTGATTCAAAAATTCAGAGCTATAACACAACCGCAAAAGAAAAGTTTCTCGGTTATCTTATCGGACCCGCAGGTGCTTTGCTCGTAAATGCACTTCTTGCGCAGGGATTTCTCAACGTTTTTTATACCGATGAGCTTGGTATGAGCGGAGTATGGGGCGGAATGTTCCTTGTCGTTTTTCCTGTACTTTCAAAAATTCTCGATGCGATAACAAACCTGATAATGGGTGCGATTATTGACAAAACAAAAACCGTTCAGGGCAAGGCAAGACCGTGGCTTCTGCTTTCCGTTCCGCTTGTTGTTATCTGCGGTATTCTGCTTTACTACGTTCCGCTTCACGCATCAACAACCGTCAAGGCAATCTATATCATTTTCACATATAACCTCTACTATTGTTTTGCGTTCACGATGTATAACATAACCCATATGATGATGGTTCCGCTTTCAACAAGAAACGATATGCAGAGAAGTCAGCTTGCAGTTTTCAATAACGTTGCGAATATTGCAATAACGGGCATTCTTGTTGCTCTTTTGTTTCCGATGCTCGTGCTTCCGAAAATCAAGGGCGATATTGATGCGTGGGTAACGTTTATGACCGTTGCGGCAATTATTATGCTGCCCGTTATGCTCCTCGAATATTATTTCACCAAAGAGCGTGTAACCCTTGAAAATCCCGAAAAAGCCGAAGCGGACAACATAGCATTCAAGCAAAAAATCAAGGCTTGTATGTCAAACAAAAACTGGTGGATTCTTGTTGCTTTCTGGCTTTTCTATTGGGTCGGTCAGCTTACCCGTTCAAATGCGATGACTTACTATGCAAACTGGGTGCTCGGCAGCACTTATGCTGACGGAATTACGCAGACCTTGCTCAATGTTATCGGCGGTCTGCCTATGGGTATCGGCATATTCCTTGTGTGGCCCTTGTCAAAGAAATTCGGTAAAAAGACCGTTACCGCAACAGGATTCATTCTCTGCGTAATCGGTGATATTATTACTTTTGTTGCGCCCGATAATCTTGTTACCGTGCTTATCGGTCAGTTCATTATGAATATGGGTATCGTTCCTGCCGCCTACGTTTTCCCTGCACTTATGGCAGGCGTGTTTGATGAGATAGAGTATAAACACGGTTTCCGCTGTGACGGTGTTGCAACGAGCGTTATCAACTCAATGAACACTATTGCTGTCGGCTTGAGCATCGGCATTTTCAATCTTCTTATCAGAGGCTATATCCAGCCTGAATTTGATGCGGCAGGCAACTGCATAACCACTCAGCCTGATAATATTATTTCAGCAATCGTCTGGGCATTTGTCGGAATAAATATATTTATTCACGCAGGTCTTGCAATTCTTCTCCGGTTCCTTGACATCGAACTCAAACTCCCTGCAATTCAGAAGATTATCCGTCAAAGACAGATTGACAAATGCAAAGCAAACGGCGAAGAATGGGTTGAGCCTGCAGAAAAAGCAAGAATCATTCAGGAAGAGCTTGACGCCAAGGCAATCGAATCATTCAAAACCGAACTAAAAGAAAAGTGTGCAAAGAACAGTAAACTTAACTATGAGGCTGAACTTGAAAAATATATGAAAAAGTTCAGAGAACAGAAAGAAAAGGCAAGAATAAAAGCTGAAAAAGAATTGCACAACGAGGCTGAATATACACACAAAATGGAAGAGCAGGCAAAGAAAAAGGGAGTGAAAATATGAACCGCAGACCCGATATTATTGTTATCAACCCCGACCAGATGAGGGCAGATTCTCTGCATCATCTCGGTAACCTTGCTTCATATACTCCGAATCTTGATACCCTTGCCGATGAAGGTGTCAGCTTCAGCAACGCTTTCTGTCAGAATCCCGTGTGTGTGCCGTCAAGATGTTCGTTTATGACAGGTACTTATCCCCACACAAACGGTCACAGAACGATGAGTTATTTGCTCCGTCAGGGCGAAGATAATCTCTACCGTATACTCAAAAACAGCGGATATTATGTCTGGACAAGCGGCAGAGGCGACTGTCTTGCAGGTCAGCAATCGAAATGGCTGAAAGAATGCACGAGTGAAATCTATAATAAATGCGGCAAAAAACCGAAGGATGAAGGCAGAGGCGAAAAGGGAGATAAAAGATACCTGAGTTTTTACAGAGGTGAAATAACCAACGTTGAATCCGACGGTATGTGCCACGATAACGATTGGGTGTGGGCAAAAGGCTGTGAAGATTTAATCAGAAAAGCGAAACCTGATGAACCGATTTTTGCTTTTCTCGGTCTTAACAATCCGCATCCGCCGTATCACGCAGAAAAGAGATTTCTTGATTTGATTGATGAATCAAAAATTCCGCCTGCAAAAGCACCGTCAAAGCCCGAGGATAAAAAACCGTCAATGCAGTATGAGCTTTGCGATGCACTCGGAATTGCTGATTGGGATACCGACAATATTACCGCACTCCGAAAAACTTATCTTGCTCAATGTGCAAGGATTGACGAGCTGACGGGCAGAATTATTCAGGTGCTCAAAGATACAGGCAGATATGACAATGCCGCTATCTTCTTTTTCTCCGACCACGGTGATTTTACCGCTGATTACGGCATACCCGAAAAGGCACAGAATCTGTTTGATGACTGTCTTGTGAATGTTCCGCTTATCGTGAAACTGCCAAAATATATGCAGATCGACAACGGTATAAACGATAATCCCGTTGAGCTGATTGACTTTTTCGCAACCGTTCTTGATATAACAAAAACCGATGCATCATATACTCATTTTGGTCATTCTCTTGTTGAAACAATTGCCGATAAAACAGTATCGGTGCGTGATTTTGTTTGTTCAGAGGGCGGCAGACTTCAAAATGAGAAACATTGCACCGAAGAGGTCGAAAACTATTTCGGTGTTGTTGCCGATGAATATGCACCGAGAATAGGCATTCAGCAGAAAAATGACGGTCAGCACACCAAGGCGGTTATGATTCGCTCAAAGGATTATAAATATGTTATGCGCCTTTACGAAACCGATGAATTCTATGATCTTTCAAAGGGCGAAGAAACAAACGAAATTGACAATCCCGAATACCAAACCGTTATTGCCGATATACGTTCAAAGCTTCTTGAATGGCTGTTTGAAACGGCTGACAGCGTGCCGAAAGATAAAGATGCGCGTTTCCCCGATGATTTTTATCTGGGAACGGTCAATACAATGGCAGGTTTCAAAGTGTCACCGCTGATCAAAGGCGTAATGAAACTGACTCGCAATGATTTTTTATCACTTGTCAATAAAGCTATAAAGCTTCTGCGAATTGATACAAACGGATTTTATAACAAGAAAATGTAACAAAAAACCACTTCATTATGCTTGATGCACAGTGAAGTGGTTTTTATATTTATATGAAATTATTTCTTCTTTTTAAATTCCTTCTGACCTCTTGTGCTGCCGCCGTCACAAAGAATATCAACGCCTGCAAGGTAACCGTTGCGCTCGTCAGCTACAGTTGCGATTGCGTAACCGAGTTCTTCGGGTTTACCCATACGCTCTTCACAGGATAATTTGATGAGGTAGCCGCCGTGTTCTTCTTCCATCTTGCCCATATCTGTTGCAATAAGACCGGGGCTGAGTGAAACAACTCTGATGCCCTTGAGACCGAGGTCAAAAGCGCTCTTAGCCGCATACCAACAAACAAAGTTCTTTGAAAGGCTGTATGCGAATCCGTTTTTTTCATAGTCGGTTTTTGCGATGTTCGCTCTCTTGATAAGCTTTGCAAGGAAAGCTGCTTCGTCTGTTTCAGCAAGAGGATAAGCCTTCTTGGGGATAATGAACGAGGGAAGAGAGTAAGCGGAGTTTGAAGAAATATCGCAGATAACACTGCCTGCATTCATTTTCTTTGAAAATTCCTGATTAACATAAACGGTACCGAGAGCATTGATGCGAAGAATCTTTTCCTGATCACCTGCACTGCCCATTGCGGGTGAAATGCCTGCTGCATTGATTACATTCTTGATTTCACCGAGTGAAGCTGCATATTCGGCAAGATTTTTAACACTTTCTCGGTCTGATGTGTCACAGGCAAAAGCATAAGCTTCGTAACCCAATTCTTTGAGTTCGTTAACTGCATTTTCAAGCTTTGCAACGGTTCTGCCTGAGATGACGATAATTTTTTCTTTGGGCATAAATTTCGCTGCAGCAAGACCCATACCGCTGCCGCCACCTGTGATTACGCAAACGTTTTTCATTATCAGTACTCCTTTAAATATAAAAATTTACCATTTCAATTTTATCATAAAAAAATATTATTGTCTATAAATTTTGATATGCACCCCAAAAGTTAGACACTTTTGTAGGTGCATATTTTTATGTCAAAG
>CALFPM010000200.1 GCA_937919155.1 uncultured Clostridia bacterium | reverse complement strand
TTTTCAAACATAATAACAATGTTTGCGGCAGGAAGCCTCGGCTTTCCCTCCGCAATGCTCATAGCGGTTATAAAAGGCGGCTTTGCATTCATAACACGCGGTGCAACTGCAGGAATAATGAGCCTTTCGGGCGGCATTTTTTCCGCGGCGGCAATGTTTCTGCTTATGAAATATGCACGCAAAGCACTTGGACTTATCGGAATTTCCGTTATCTGTGCCCTCTGCCACAACGCAGGTCAGCTTGCGGCGGCAATCTTCATAACCGACACGGCAAGCATTGTTTACTATGCCCCTGCTCTTGCTCTTTTCGGAATAGTCACGGGCACAGCTACGGGCATTATTCTCAGGGCAGTCATACCTGCCCTTGAAAAAATAAAGAAGAAATTTGTCAGTTTCGAAAACTTTCAATAAAAGTCAGGAGGAATATTTATGGCCAAGACCAGACTTGACGGTGTTTTGCAGGCTGTCAGAAAGGTCAGAGGCGGCGTTAAGGTTGCTCACCACAAAAACACCGCCGAAAAGGAGGTTGAAAGACTTCCCGTACCTTCAAAGGTTGTTATCCCCATGCAGCAGCACATCGGTGCACCCTGCGACCCTGTCGTAAAGGTGGGAGATATTGTTGCAGTCGGTCAGCTTATAGGTGATTCGGATAAATATGTCAGCGCGCCCATTCACGCTTCCGTTTCGGGCAAGGTTATTGCAGTCGGCGATGTGAAGCTCCCCAACGGCGTTATGTCAAAGGCTGTCACCATTGAATCGGACGGTGAAATGAGACTTTGGGAGGGCATCACTCCCCCCGAAGTAAAAACGCGAGAAGATCTTATCAAGGCTGTCCGAAATTCGGGTCTTGTCGGTCTCGGCGGCGCAGGCTTCCCCACTCATGTCAAGCTTAATTTCCCTGCGGATAAAAATATTGACACTCTTGTTATCAATGCCGCGGAATGCGAGCCTTTCATCACCGTTGACTACCGCGAATGCATGGAAAATTCCTGGGATATCCTTGCAGGCGTTTACCTTCTCAAGGATTTGCTCGGTTTCAAGCAGGTTGTCATCGCAGTTGAAGACAATAAACCCGAGGCTTTCAAAGTCCTTAAGAATATTGCCGACCACGAGGAAGATGTACACGATGAAGTGAAGCTTATGGTGCTTGAGTCAAAATATCCTCAGGGCGCTGAAAAAATGA
>CALFPM010000199.1 GCA_937919155.1 uncultured Clostridia bacterium | reverse complement strand
ATAGCTGTTTTCTCTGTTACCTGCATAGCAATGATACTCTGCACTCTTTTTGAAATTCACGTTTCATCCGTACTGTTTATTTTTGCCGCAGGTGTTATCGGACTTTTGGCTTTCATTGTTAAAACAAGAAAAGCGAAAGGAGAAAAGAAATGATTTATCTTCAACTCTTTTTAACCTTTCTGAAAGTCGGTGCATTTGCATTCGGCGGTGGTTATGCAATGCTTTCTCTTATCGGAGAATCCGTTTTATCCTACGGTTGGATGAACGAAGAAGAACTGCTTAACTTCGTCGGTGTTGAAACGGTTATACCCGGTCCGATTGCCGTCAATATGGCAACATATATCGGCTATGAACAGGCTGGATTTCTCGGTGCACTTCTCGCAACAATCGGTGTTGTGCTTCCGTCATTTATCATTATATTACTTGTGGCGGCGGTCATAAAAAATCTTCTGAAATACCCTGCGGTCAAAACTTTCATCGCAGGTATGCGACCCGCACTCGGCGGACTCATTCTCTCTGTTGCTGTTACAATGGCATTAACTGTATTCTTCGGAATTGATACTGTCAAAACAACTGCAATATCGTTTGATTGGCGCTCGGTGATTATCCTTGCCGTTCTGATTGCCATACCACCGATATGGAACAAATTCAAAAAGAAAGAGTTTTCTTCAATTCTGCTTGTAATAATATCGGGAATGCTCGGAATTGTTTTATATGGCATTTGAAAAATAAGAAATCCCAATTTACAGAGGTGAAATAAATGATTGACTATGGATTAAAAGATAAAGTTGCTGTCATTACAGGAGCGAATAACCCGTGGGGAATCGGCGCAACAACAGCGCTTGCCTTTGCCCGTGAAGGTGCGAAAGTTGTTTTGGTTTACAAAAAAATCGACAGACCGTTTGATGAAACCAAAACAGATAAAAACGGTGTTGACCGATATTATTCCGCCAATGCAGGAAGTGCAGATGCCGTAGAATCGAAACTCAAAGAAATGAATGCAGACTTCATGATTATAGAAAGTGACATTTCCGATGAAGCATCTATAAACGAAATTTATTCTGCAGTTCTTGAGAAATACGGACGGGTTGATATTCTGATTAACAATGCGGCAACAGATGATGAAACAGGATGTGACACAATAGAAACAATTACCCAAAACGTTATTGATGATACGTTTGCTGTTAATGTTCGGGGAAGCGTTCTGATGTCAAGAGAATTTATCAGACACCGTGGTAACTACGGAAGAATTATCAATATTTCAACAGATGCCGCACAGATTTTTGCAGGTCAGATTACCTACGGAGCAAGCAAGGCAACTTTAGAAGCACTTACCCGCAGTATCGCACTTGAAGTTGCAAAGTACGGAATCACGGTAAATTGTGTTGCTCCCGGTCCGACTCAGACGGGATGGATTGATGAGGACTTTGAAAAAATAGTTGTTCCCCTGATTCCGATGGGCAAGTTAATTCAGCCTCAGGATATCGCCGAAACGATTTTGTTCTTATCAAGTGAGCAAGCAGGAATGATTACGGGGCAAGTAATAAAAGTTTCCGGCGGCCACGCATTGTAATATTCAAGTAAAAAATCCCCGACCGGTTGCAGTTGCCGATCGGGAGGTATTTTTATTTTGAGCAGAATCCGAAGAGTTCCCGCTGCTCCTGCCAGTCTTCCGGCAAGTTGTTCACCGCTTTGGCCAAGGTCATTTGAGGCGGTGTTTTTCCTTGCATGACGGCAACGATTATGTCGGGGGCGAGGTTGACCAGTGACAATGTTCTGGCGACATAGGAGCGGTCGAGTTTCAAGGCTCTTGCCAGTTCCAGAACAGTTTTGTAGCGGCCGCACTCCAGCATTTGAGCGTATTGGTGTGCCAGAATGATGCTCTTGGGCAACGGTTCATTCATCACGTCATCAAATTTTGATCCGCATTCCAGCACGATCGATTGACGCGGTCCCAAGTGACGGATGTGATACGGAACGACGATCACCAGATTTCCGTCTTTGTCTTTTTCCAGTTTTCCCATATTATACCTCCATTCCCGCTTCGGCGAGAAGCGTTTTTATTCCGTCCAGATTGGGACGGATCTCAATGTGATTTTCAAAAACGGTGATCCGGGTGATGACGCATTGGATAAGTTTGCACCGTTCTGCCGGGTTCATCACTTCCCAGACATCAAAAATATTTTTCAGTACCGCCTGAAGTTGAGCAGTTGAAATCCCCAACTCGCCCTTGTCCATCAGCTTTGCCAACATGGTGGGCGGTTGGAACAATGCCCCGATCTCTTTCAACACCAGTTTTTCCAGCTCGTTGGCAGGAACTCGCTTTATCGGACAGATACT
>CALFPM010000198.1 GCA_937919155.1 uncultured Clostridia bacterium | reverse complement strand
AGGTTATGCTCAGGGACGCCAGGGCCCGCGCGGAGGCGGCCGGCGTGCCGATGGTGACCATCAACAGCTGGAATGAGTGGACGGAAACCAGCTATCTCCAGCCCGACGATCTCTACGGTTACGGCTATCTTGAAGCAATAAAAGAAGTTTTCGGTGAATGATACTTACAGCAAAAGCCGTCCGAGCGATTCGGGCGGCTTGATGTTTTGTTAATCAGTAAAATCCAAGGCGGTCATAGTCATATTATCTAAAGCGGAAATTGCAATATCCTTCCATTTATTCATAAGTTCCTCTTGGTTATTTAACACCCAATTTACTGCTATCTTTTGGCTTTTGTTTGGCAAATTTCCATCAAGAACACGTCCTGTTTTAATTTCAATAGATATACTGTATTCTCCGTATTCGGCATGTACATGTGGTAATGTATGGTTTTTTTCATTTGTTCTTATCTTGAATACTATACCATTATAACGTCCCACTTGACCTCTGATTTCATAAACTTCAAATACTGAGTAAATAAAAGAAACGATTTCCGATGGGTAATTTGAATTTCTAATGTATTCTCTCATAAAAATCACCACATATGTTTTACAGATTAAAGCTTTTGTTGATATACATTTATTAAAGTAATCATAACATACACCGTTGCTAATCTCAACCACAATATTCCACACATACAAAAACTCCCTCTGACGTTTCCGACAGAGGGAGTCATTTTTTAGATATAAAGGTTTATTTTGACATCATGCCAGTGGTTAACGCGGCGTTTTTCCGGGTAGTGCATCATGACAAACCGCAATGCATACTCATATCCGATTGTTAACTCGGCAATCTTCAAAGAACCTTTCTCCATCAACCTTTTATTGCTGCCTGCGTCTCCGAAAGGAGTGGTTGGGAGGTGTCCCCCAACCGTTGATACAGAGCTGTTTTGGCGCCTTCTGCCCTCAGTTTTCAGGTGAAGCGGGTCGTTAGGGTCGCCGTCAAATCTCAGGTACCAATCAAAGCCGTCTTTCTTCGCCACAATCTTCTCAACAAAGGCTTCAATTATGCTTTCGGGTATGTCGTTTTCATCGGGATTTGTGTACTGCACAAGGGCATATTGAAGCACCGTCAGCTTTTCTTTGTAGTCCACAATTTCGGGCTCGTCGTTCTGCTTGTCTTCAAGTGCTTCAATCTCGTCACTCAGCTTCCTTATTTCGGCTCTGAGCTCCGATGTTTTTTGGGTGAATGAGTCCTTGTCAATATCACCCTCCGCCCTCATTTCGATATAGTTATCTAGCTTTCGGTTGTGCTTTGCGAGCTGCCGCTTCTTCTGCTCGATAATCTCTTCATAATCTACTGTTTCGCCCGTGTCGCCGATGTGTGCTTCGAGCATCGAGTTGGCAAGTGCCAGCACCTTGTCCCTTTGCATAAGATAGTTGCGGAAGATGTGGTTTGCCATCAGCTGCAGCTTCCACTCGGGTATCATGGGGGTACGGCAGATACCCTCAAGCGGTAATCCCTTCCTTTTTCTGCTTTCATAAGAGCCTGTCCGCACGGAATCGTAGCACTGATAACCTATGTTTGACTGCGTTGCCGTTCTGTACCAATTCCTTGTGTTGAACTTGTGACCGCATTCGCAGATAAGAAGCTTACCCCATACGGTAGTTCTCGGTCTTCTGCCAATCATCAGACTTCTTTTCTTTGCGTTCATTTTGCATTGAGCTGTTTTGCTTGCCATAATTGCTCGCACCCTTTCGTAATCTTCTACCGATACAATCGGTTCGTGTCTGCCCTTGACCTGCACAAGGTCGATTTCACCGTAGTTTTTGACCTTTTTCTGTGTAAGGTAATCGGGCGTGTATTCCTTGTGGTAAGTGATGATGCCGCAGTAAAACGAGTTTTTCAGAACGTTGGATATTACCGTTTCATACCACCTGCTTTTACCCGTTGCGGTTTTGTAGCCTCTGCGTTCAAGCTCATTCTTTATCTGCATAAGTCCGTGACCTTCAAGATACATTTCATAAATCAGCTTTACCGTTTCAGCCTGCACGGGGTCGATGAAAAAGTCCACGTGCTTTTTGTTGTTTTCAAGCAGCTTTTCAACTCGCCTATAGCCGAGAATAGTACCGTTACCGTAGAACACACCGTTCTCCATTGATGTCTGCTGACCGCTTTTAACTCGCACCGATGTTTTTCGGCTTTCGTCCTGCGCAAGAGTTGCCATAATGGTCAGTCGCAATTCGCCATCACCGTCAAAGGTTTTGATGTTATCGTTTATGAAGAAAACCTCAACACCCATCGCCTTAAGTTCACGAGTGTACTGCAAGGTATCAACCGTGTTACGGGCGAATCGGGAAACCTCACGGGTGATAATCAAATCGAACTTCTTTTTCTTGGCATCCCTTATCATTTTCATAAACTGCGGTCTTTTCTCGGCAGATGTGCCCGTGATACCCTCGTCAATATATCTGTCAACGAGCTCCCATTCAGGTCTTGCCTTAAGAATCGGCTCATACCAATCCAGCTGATTTTCGAGTGCTGACAGCTGTTCTTTGTGGTCTGTGGAAACTCGGGCATAGATTACTACCCGTCGCTTTCCGAAATCTGAATTTATCATATTGTGTCCTCCTTTGTCTGATTGTGATTTCCTTTGATGAACTTGCTTTCGTCCACAATATACGCATATTCTTTCAGAATATTGTGAAACATATATTCCGGGATTTTGCCGTCCCTGAATAACTGTTCAATGAGCTTCAAAGCCGCAAAACAGTATTCGGGGTCATCGCTTATTTTATTTATATCAATATTACTCATTACAAACCTCCTTTACAAATGTGCGGATTATCTCGCACCCTTGTCCTTCTTTTTATCCAAGTGTTTCTGATAGTAAACAATGGCTTTGATGATGAAATCCTCAACCTGACTCGGCTTCAAATCGGGCAATGCTTTCTGCAAACGCTCCATCGGAATACGGAACATTTCACGCTGATTTGCCTTTTCTTCCTGCATTATTGAATCAATGAGTTCATCTGTCAGCTGACCTGCCTGACTGAGCTTTTTAAATCGTACCGCCTGCGAAAGTGACGGCGTTCTGTCCTCAACCTCAATCGTGCCGAGCAGACTGTATTGCTGTTCTTCGGTAAGGTAAGACAGCTCAACTGCGGGAGTGAGAGCAATTCTGCCCTCGTCAACAAGGTCAAGAAGCTCGGGGATGAGATATGTCAGACGGATAAACCGTCTGACTGTTTCTCTGCTTTCGTCATTTTCACTACCTACTTTTTCATCGCTTCTCAACTTCGACACAAGTTGTGTCGAAGTTTTACCTTGATGTTTAAGCGCCTCCAACTTAAGCTTATAAGCAAAGGCTTTTTCGGAAGGCAAAATATGTTCTCTGTGCAGGTTGCTGTCCACGAGCATTATTGCGGCTTCATCACGGCTGACGGCATAAATAAAGACAGGCACATTTTTTGTCCCTGCCTTCTGTGCTGCCCTCAGTCTGCGGTGTCCCGAGATAAGCTCGTATTCATCTTCCGTATTTTCAAGCGGCCTTACGATAAGCGGTGAGAGAATGCCCTGTTCCTGAATGCTTTCAATCAGGGAGTTCATCTCCTCATTATCAATAACCTTGTAAGGGTGTCCCTCAAAGGGACGGATTTTTTCAAGCGGTATGTTAACCGCAGATTTTAATTTTCTGTTTGCCATATTAACGGCTCCTTTCATAATTTTTATTTCTGGTTGGTTGGTAAATTTCTTTGATGTCCTGAAGCTTCTCGTCGATTTCGGGTTTCTTCTGTTCAATCCTTTCGCAGACTGTAATATTCTTTCGCAGTATCTTCATCCTTCCGGAAAGATCTGAAATATACCCCTTCAGCTCACGCTCTTCATTTTCATCGCCGTGGTTCTGAGCAGTTTTCAGTTTGCTTCGCAGAATATTTCTCGCCTCGCTCAGCTCTGCAAGCTCATCCTTACAGCCTTGCTTATATGCTTCAAGCTGTTCCGGGGTTTCAATGTCGTTACCGCACAAAAGGTTTTGCTGTTCAATAAGTCTGTTCAGCTTTCGTATGTCATCAACAAGGTATCTAACTGCACCTATGTTACGGCTCGGTTTTTTTCTTGCCGCTTCGATTATGGTTACAAACTTCACATAGGTCTGCGCATAACCTACAGGCGGCTCGTTGCCGATATACTGCTTATAGAGGTCGTCCTGCGGCGGATAATAAACACTTTGTCTTTTCCAGCTTTCATCAATGCGTTTTATCAGATTTACGGGAACATAGTCATCACCGAGAGTCAGAAGCCTTGTCGGTCTTTTGAACGCAGGGTGATAAACCGTTGAGTATCGGCTTGTGAAATTAAAGGTGTAGCCCTTCTTTTTCATCTGATTGAAAAAGTCCTTTCGGCTTATTGCGGTGAGTATCGTTTCATCAATCTCTGTTCTGATAATCGCATTTTTTGTAAGCTTCATATTCTTTTCGTTCATATACTCGTTATACGGAATACCTCTTGACTTCTTCGGATTCATAACAACCGACAGCTTATATTCCTTGCAAAGCTCATCGGATACCTCACGCAGTCTATAGAGATTTCTTTTATCGTCGTTATACTTTTTACCGTCAACAAACGATACGGAGTTGAAAACAAAGTGGTTGTGGATATGCTCGTGGTCAAGGTGCGTTGAAACAACAACCTCAAACCTGTCGCCCCACATTTTCTCGGCGAGCTTCATTCCGATTTCGTGTGCCGTTTCGGGTGTAACCTCACCGGGTGCGAAAGCTTGAATTACGTGATAAGCCATTATCCCGCCTTCTTTTCCGTAGCGGTGTTTTACGGACATCATATTTTTCTCCGCTGTTTCGGGAGTTACGTTGATGCCGTCAACATACATCCAGCCGTCAGCTTCAACTGTCTTTTCGGGATTCATTACATAGTTGATACATTTGCCAATCCTGCCTTTTACGGGGAATATTTTAGTTACTGCCATACTCTTTTTGGTGCAAAGGCTTCGTCAACCTTTTCCGAAACCTCATTGAAATTTTTGCAGGCTTTATCAAGCTCGGCAGTATTCAGATAACCGCCCGAATGGACGATTCTTGCAAGCTGATTAAGATTGTTGCCGACTGCACGCAGTTCTTTTATCAGCACAGCATACTCGGCAGGAGGGGCCTGTGCAGGTAAATAGCCGCTGAGCAGAAATCTTATCAGCTTTGACATTGTGAGTCCCGTTGCCTTACACATCTCATTGAGCCTGAGGTGTTCTTCTTCTGTAAGGCAAACGGTGACTCGGTGGATTCTTTTCTGCATAATGTTCATTCCTTTCTTTTTGAATTTCTCGGGGTGTACCCCGCAAGCGGATTTATTACAATAAATCCAATGCTTGCTAAGACTGAAGAAACAGATATTTTTTCGGATTTATCCGTTTCTTATTACCGAAGCAGACTGTTTCGTTTAGGAGGGCATTGTTTGAAACAGTCCGTTTCGGGTTGACGGCAAAAGTGCCGTCATAGTTTTTTCGACAAAGTAAAAGTGACGGCAAAAACGCCGTCACTAAAAGCTGTCGAGAAAATTGAAGATGATATCATCATTTTCCTCTTGTTCAATCTCGCTTATTTGTTTTTCTTCGGGTGGAGCCTGAAGTTTCAGACCGGTAAATTTTTCTTCAATGAGGTCAGCCAGGTCGTGATTCAACAGAGCATTGATTACTGTTTCAGTGTATGACTGACCTTTGACAGAGCGAAGATAGTGCCAAGCTTTGCTGTCAGCTTCTTTATCAAGGTTAAATCGCACGGATATTTTCTTGATATTCATTTGTTGCCACTTCTTTTTCGTTGCCTCGTTGCAAGCCGTTCATAACCTTTTGCGGTTGCACGGATGTCATCAATAACGGTAATTCGTGATTTGTCGCAGTCGGCAAAATTCTTAATCAGGCATCCGCCACCGCCGACAACCGTCAGGCGCATCATTCTCGGGTCGTAGCCGTGTTCGCGAAGATTGCGGAAGATCTCGGCAACATAGTTCTTTGCGGATTTCGTAATCGTTTCAAGAAATTCATCCGCAATATCCGCTTTGCCGAAACGAAGCACACGGGTGATAACCGATTCGTCAACCGTTGCGTGGTGAGTGCGCATCATATCTTCTTTTGCCTGAATCACGCATTGCTGAGTGCCGAATTTCTCCGTGAAGCATCTTCGGTTTTCGGCTTTCTTCTCATTGATAAACATAACGTTCATCGTACCGTTGCCGATATCGCAGAGCATATTTGTTCCGCTGAATTCGTGAAGTCTGTTCGCAACAGCGGCAAATCCCTGCGGAAAGATATCGGCACCCGTAAACTCAACCCTGTAGTCGATGCCCTTGAAGCTGAATTCAACCTCTTTGTTCTGCAAAAGGTAGCTGCGGAAAGCTTCCTTCTGTGCAGTGAGCCAAGTCAGAGGAAGACCTGCCGCCAAATGAACTTTAGCCTCACGCAACCCCCGTGCTCTGAGCTCGTAAGCGACAGCCGCCAAGGTCAGAACATAGTAATCCATATCCTGAATTTTGTCGGCAACGAACTCCTTGTGCCCTTCACCGATTGTGTAATATTTACCGTTCCACGTAAGCAAATTGTCTTTGAAAGCAGGCTCGGTGTCGCTCACATAAACACCCGTTGAGAAAGTCTTATTTGCTGTTTTGATATTCCCGTATCCGTGGTCAATACCGAGAATAAGAGAGTCATTTGAAGTTTGCATAATTTTCACTCCTTTTTTGATAATGATTTTGCCCTCCAACCATATACGACACAAGAAAGCCAAAATGTTCCAAAGGTTGGAGAAAAATTTTATAATAAATCCAAGTAAGCGGAACAAAAAGAAAAAGCCCCGCACGAAGCGGGGTGAACTATAAGAGCAAAAATTGCTGTGGAATTTTCGGCGTTTTTGTGATATGATTAAGGTGATAAATTTAGATGAGGTAAAAATATGATTGAAACCGAAAGATTAATTCTTCGTCCGTTTACAGAATCGGATTATGAAGATGTTTTTGAATATCTTAATGAGCCGTTAGTGCATTGCTTTGCCTGTATGAAACTCAATACTCTTGAAGAGGCAAAAGCAGAAACAGTCAAAAAAACAAAAAAATCCGATTATCTGTTTGCCATTGTTCTAAAAGGAAACGGTAGGGTTATCGGTGAAATTGAAGCTCATCCCGAATCATCTCAGCCCGATAAGGCGGAAAACTATGCGCTTGATACGTTCAGTCCCTGCTGGATGCTGAACAAAAACTATCACGGCAAGGGTTACGCATACGAAGCCGCAAAGGCTTTTTTTGATTATCTTTTCAACGAAAAAGATGCA
Source organism: uncultured Clostridia bacterium (assembly GCA_937919155.1). GTDB lineage: Bacteria > Bacillota > Clostridia > Oscillospirales > Acutalibacteraceae > CAG-177. The sequence continues at coordinate 974 of CALFPM010000198.1, read as the reverse complement.
AGACGAATTTACGCTTACACGGAGGATTACAACATTCCGAGTCAGAAACTGTGTGAAAAGCTTGGTATGCGCCGTGAGGGTTTGTTTAAAGAGTTTGTTTCTTTTGTCAACGATGCAGACGGCAATCCGATATATGAAAACACATATCAGTATGCAATACTGAAAAAAGAATGGAAATCAGTTTGACAAATAAAGATTTATGTAGGTGTTATTATGAAATTTGATATTAATAAATTACAATGGACAAGAGAGCCTGCGGATTACACTATAACTGCAGACAAAATTGAAATTACGACAAATCCGCATACCGATTTATGGCAAAGAACATACTATCATTTCAGAAATGATAACGCTCCTGTTTTACAGATTGAAACTGATGAAAAATTCTTCTCTTTTGTTGTAAAGACGGAGTTTGAAACCAAACACAGGTTTGACCAGTGCGGTATTGTTATGTACCTTGACAGTGAAAACTGGCTCAAAGCTTCGATTGAATATGAAAACGAAAAATTTCAGCATCTTGGTTCTGTTGTTACAAATAACGGATATTCGGACTGGGCAACAACCGAAATTGATGCGGCTGTAAAATCAATGTGGTACAGATTCAGCCGTCGTGAAGATGACTATTGTATCGAATGTTCCGAAGACGGTGTTACATTCAAGCAAATGAGAGTATGCCATATGTGGAACGGTGACGGCACAATCCGATTCGGTGTTTATGCTTGCAGTCCTGAAAACTCATCTTTCAAAGCAAAATTCACCAATATGGAAATCACAGATTGCAAATGGCTGGCTCATAACGGACAGCAACCTGATTCAGAATAACAAATCCGATTTGCGGAACAGTTCGAAAAATTAGAATTTGACGAGGTGAGTATACAATATGAAGATTCATAATGCACAGTATAAAATCGATGATAGGAGTATTTTGAACTACTATGAGGTTGGAACCGCAAAAAACAAATTATTACTGCTTC
>CALFPM010000197.1 GCA_937919155.1 uncultured Clostridia bacterium | reverse complement strand
ACAAAATCGCAATTTTCTTCAGCGGTCTTGAACGCTCTCTTGCAGGCTCGGCATTCAATATGCGTGTTGACGAGTGCCGCAGTGCCGCCTATGCTTTAAAGGCATATGCAGGTATGGAATACGGCAAGTTTGAGGAGACCAATCTGAGAGAGGTGCCCAGAGAGGTATACGAGCAGTTTAAGGACCGCCTGCCCGAAAACTGGCGCAAGCGTGCCGAGCATTGGTATACCGAGTTTGACCGTGTGCAGAAGGGCGCAGAGGCATGGAGAAACGGTGATATCGAAGAATTCGGCAGACTTTCGTTTGAAAGCGGCAAATCTTCAATTTATAACTGGGAAACAGGCTCTCCCGAACTTAAAAAGCTATATGAAATTATGGTTCACACCGAAGGAATTTACGGCGGACGCTTTTCGGGTGCAGGATTCAAAGGCTGCTGTATGGCACTCATCAATCCCGATTTTGAAGAAAGCATTATCGAAAACGTTACCCGTGAATATCTGGAAGCATTTCCTCATTTGGAGGGCAAATATTCCGTTCACATCTGCGAAAGTGCAGACGGTGTTAATTTAAAGAAAGCGGAGGATTGAACCGTATGAAATGTCTTATATTAGCGGCAGGATACGCTACCCGTCTTTATCCTTTGACCGAAAATTTTCCCAAGCCTCTTCTCAAGGTTGGCGACAAAACCATTCTTGACTGGCTTGTTGATGATATCGATACATCAGGCGAAGTTGATGAATATGTTGTTATTTCAAATCATAAATACGCTTGCCATTTTGAAAAATGGGCAGCAGAAAAAACACAGAAAATCACGGTGGTGGACGACGGAACCGAGTCAAACGAAACAAGACTTGGCGCTGTAAAAGATATTCAGTTTGCAATCGAAAAGCTGAATCTTGACGATGATATGCTTGTTATTGCAGGCGATAACGTTCTTGACTTCAGCCTCACAAAGTTTGTTGCATACGCAAAAGAAAAGGTAACCTCCTGCATAATGAGATATTATGAACCCGAGTTCAAAAAGCTTCTCAAATGCGGCGTTGTTACCATTGATGAGGCGGATAAAGTTCTCAATATGACGGAGAAATCACCCACACCTGCAACAAATTGGTGCTGCCCTCCTTTTTATTTCTACACAAAAGCCGATGCAAGGCTTGTTCAGAAAGGCATTGACGAGGGATGCGGCACGGATGCCCCCGGCAGTTATATTGCCTGGCTCTGCACACAGACGGCTGTTCACGCAATGGAAATGCCCGGCAGCCGATATGACATAGGCAACCTTGAAAGTTACGAAAAAGTCAAGGCGGAATACAAAGGAATAAACAAATAAGAGGCGAAGAAAATGAAGAAAATATTGTGCATTCTTGTTGCGCTTGCTGTTGTTTTTGTAAGTGCAGGTTGTTTCGCTTATGCGGCAGAGAATAGCAGAAATTACTACTATATCGATGCCATTGATGGTGACGATTCAAACAGCGGAACAGAGATTGACAGTGCGGTAAAGACTATTGCAGGCCTGAAAAATCTTGAGGTTAAACCGGGCACTCATTTTCTTTTCCGCAACGGCGGAGAGTATGAATGCAATTCAACTCTGACCTGCAACGGAACAAAAGATAATCCCATTGTTGTTTCGTCTTACGGCGAGGGAGAAACCGCTCTGCTTTACACAAATGAGAAGACAGAGGTTCTGCGCCTTTTTGACTGCTCATACGTTACGGTTTCCGACCTGAGAATTTCAGCTCCCAACGGCGGCGGAATATGGATTGATACTTATAATCAGACCTCAGAGGGAATAATCATTGACAATGTTTATTTCTTTGATATGCAGAATTATGAGGTTCACAGCCGTGACGATTTTTCAAACGGTGCCGCAGTTGCAAGAGCTGCCGTTATGGTCAAAGGTCTGCCTGCAAAGTCAAGATACGCGGTCAATGACCTGACAATCACAAACTGCGAGGTTTATAACTGCGCAAACGGATTTATGATCTGGGGTTCATGGAACGAAGAACAGGCACCCTGGTGCGAAGAAAAAGATGTTGACCCCGTATATAATGAGGGTTTGCTTGTCAAAGGCTGCTACTTCCACGAAATGGATGCCGAGGCTGTGGTGGTCGGCATCTGCAAGGGTGCTCTTGTTACTCATTGCCGAGCAATCAACTGCTGTCAGGGCGGCGCAGAACTTCTTGAAGACGGAAGAATTGAATATTTCACCGCCGCAATGTGGTTCTGGGGCAGCGAAAGCAGCACTATTCAGTATTGCGAAATTGCCGGTCAGAAAAATATCGGTGACGGTATGGCCGTTGACTTTGATTCTTATTCCCACAATTGCACCTATCAGTATATCTACTCCCACGACAATGTGCGCTTTATGTGCAACAATCCCAACTACAGCGGACATCACGGCAACACCGTGCGTTATTGTCTTTCGGTGAACGATAACAAGGCTCGCTCAACAACGGCAGTCGGTGCCTGCGGTGAGCATAATTTCAGTTTCTACAACAACACGATTATCAACTGCGGTGAATTTCAGTTCAGAAATCTTTATGATTCATATATTGCCAACAACATAATTGTTCCTGTTGACGGCGCAACCTTTTCTTATAATGTTGACCCCTCAAGGAACAATGTGTTTGAGAACAACTGCTATTACAATGCTATGAGTCCTCTTGTTGATTTGGGCGCAATGAACACCGTACCCGGATTTTCAGGCGATGATTATTCCGACCCCGAGAGCTTCAGACTTTCTGCAGATTCGCCCCTTATCGGCGCAGGCGTTAAGATTGACGGCGTTGGAAAGGATTTCTTCGGCAATGAGATTGAAAGCGTGAATATCGGTTGCTACGGCGGCACAGGCACGGATGCGGAATACGAGGGCGAAAACATATTTGAAAAAATTATCCGAACCATCATCAATATCATTCAAACATTGATGCACGAGATATATGTGATATTTGATTAATCCGAAAGCTGCTTCGAAAGAAGCAGCTTTTTGCTTTCAGTCTGATTTGGTGTGTTTTCAGCCGTGCAGAGAAATTCTGCGCACTTTTTCTATTGATTAATATCCGAATCAGCGGTATAATACCGTCATATGAATTTTTGGAGGAAAGAATATGATGACTATTTTCAAAAAGTCTGTTGCGGTTATTCTTGCAATTGCAACGGTAATCTGCGCTTCAATTCCTGCCTTTGCTGCAGAAGTAATAAAATTTGGCGAAAACGGCAAGCTCAGGGTTATGCACGTTACTGATACTCATCTCGAGGCGGCGAACCTTGACGCTTCTGTCTGGGCAATCGGCGAGGCTTGCGACATTGAAAACCCCGATATTGTTGTTATTACGGGCGATAACGTTGATAACATAGGTGATGAGGCAGAAACAAAAAGACTCATTGATGCGCTTATGGGTGTTTTTGAGGTGAGAAATATTTCCGTTGCGGTGACTTTCGGCAACCACGATTCTGAAAACGAAAAGGGAATGACAAGAGAAGAGCTTATGGCTTATTACAACACCTTTTCCTGCTCGGTTTCCGTTGATGACGGCGACTCACTTTCGGGGTGCGGAACATATAATATTCCCGTTATGTCATCTGACGGAGAAAAAGTTGCTTTCAATCTCTGGGTGTTCGACTCAAATGATTACGATGCAAACGGCAATTATGCGTGCGTACAGGCTGATCAGGTTGAATGGTACAAAGCAAAGTCAGATGAACTGAAAGCGGCAAACGGCGGCGAGCCTGTTTATTCGTTTGTATTCCAGCATATTATTGTTTCCGAGGTTTTTGACGGGCTTAAAAAAATCGATTCCAAAGAACTTTTTTCAGTTGAAAATATTTACACTGATGAATATTACGTTTTTGATCCCGAGGCAGTAAATTACGGAATATTAATGGAAAAGCCTTGTCCCGGTCTTGAAAATTTCGGTCAGTTCGATGCAATGGTTGAGCAGGGCGACGTTCTCGGAATGTTTACGGGTCACGACCACACAAACGCTTTCGGCGTTACCTATAAAGGTATTGTTCTTTCAGAGTCACCCAGCACACGCTACAACGGCGACAGATATTCAACACAGTATGGCTACAGAATTCTTGAGGTTGACGAAAAAGACACTTCGGTTTTCACAAGCAGAGTTGTTCATTGGTATGACATTTTCGATATGAATTATGCAATCAATGAAATGCAGAATGGCGATAATTACGGCTTCAGAACCGCGCTTGACATTGCATTCAAAGGCTTCTTCCAGAAGGTTATTCTCTGGGTTTACGTTGGCTTCGGAGAGCTTGTTACAGGCAGACAGGTTAAATACGCAGACTAATTTAAAAGGCTTGTATGGATATCCATACAAGTCTTTTTTATGGTGTACCCTTGACATCAGCACCTGCTGCTTGTCGCACCATAGCGGATTTTCTTGCAGACACCAACACTCAGCCTGCAGACTATGATATGATTCTGACGGGCGATCTTGGTGCGGTGGGGTCTGAGCTTCTTTGCGAGCTTATGGTCAAGCAGGAGAATGTTGATATTTCATCCGTTCACGAGGATTGCGGACTGATGATTTTTGATATTGCCACTCAGAAAGACACGGGGGCAGGAGGCTCGGGGTGCGGCTGCAGCGGAGCCGTTGTGTGTTCCGAGATTCTCGGCAAAATTGAAAAAGGCGAACTGAAAAAAGTTTTTTTTGTGGGCACGGGTGCGCTGATGTCGGGAGTTTCAACTCTTCAGAGTGAGAGTATTCCTGCCGTTGCTCACGGAGTTTTGCTGACGGGAGGTTAATATGAACGAGCTTACAAATGCCATCAGGGTTGCCGATGCGGCTTTTAAAACCGTAAAGGTGATAGAATATGCCAAAAAAGCGGTTGTTGCAGGCAGTGTGGTCGTTTGCTGCTGCCTGGCTTTCAAATTCTGGCGCAGCATATAAGGAGCAAGGATTATGAGTGAAAATGTTGCTTCGAAAGTGAAATATGCATCCCGTATTTTCAAGAGAAATTCAAATAATGGTGCACTTTCTGATGACTATTATTTTTTGTGGGACAGTGCCGTGCAGACTGCAAATGAATGCAAAAAATTTAAAGGCGTTGACTGGTTTGCCGCACTTTTTTTGCAGTGTGCGGAGCTTTGCAAAAATGGCATCCTGCCCGATGATGAAGATATAGTTGCATTTTTCGGCAGAATGAACGGAATAAAATCGGGTTATTTGCAGCTTGCACTGAAAAGTGTGCTGATTGATTATGCGGCGCAGGGTGCTGTTGCGGCAGAAGATGCATTTTTTGAAAATTCTCTTTCATCTCTGCGCAGGCTCGGCGAAACTGATTTCAATTATATTTCAGAGAGCCTTTTTGATGCGGAGGAAGTGCTTTGTGCCGATCCGAGCGGTCATTATCCCGTTATGGATAGCGAAACCAAGGAAATGTATCGCCGTATTATTTCACGCAAAGCAATGAAAACGGGAAAAAGCGAAAAGGAAATCGCACAGTCTGCCCTCATTGAATCACAAAAAGACGGCTGCCATATAGGCAAATATATTGTGGCATCACCTCCCGTGCGCAAGGGATATCTTTACCTTGTAATGGAAGTGATTATGCCTCTTTTTGCTGCATTTGCAACAGGTATTCTTTCCAAAAGTATGCTTGTCGGTGCACTGGTTTTCTTTCCTGCATGGGAAATACTGCGCCATCCCATTCAAACCGCATCATTGAAAGGTATTGTTCCCGAAAGATTTCCGAGACTTTCCGCTGAATGTGAAAATGTGAAGAATGTCAATGCTTTGCTCACGGTTTCGGTGATTTTACCCTCTGCAGATAATATTAAAAAACTGGAAAAACATCTGGAATATCTGTATCTGAGCAACTGCACCAATCAGATAAAGATATGCTGCCTTGCAGACTTCAAGGGTGCGGATATGCCTGCAATGCCTGAGGACAAGGTGATTCTCGGTGCCGCAATCTCGGCGGTGGAGCGTCTTAACCGAAAATATTCGGGTGGATTTATTCTGGCGGTCAGACCGAGAACTTACAGCAAAACCCAGGGAAATTTTATCGGCAAAGAGCGCAAAAGAGGTGCGATATCGGAACTTGTGAGGGCAATCAAGGGTCAGCGAAAAGGTTTTTCAATGATTTGCGGGGACACAAAATCACTCGGAAAGACGAAATATATCATTGCTCTTGATTCTGATACAGAGCCTGTGTTTGATTCTGCTTTGGAGCTTATCGCAGTTGCGGAGCATCCGCTCAACAGGCCCGTAATCAGTGGTGGGAAAGTGACTGAGGGTTACGGAATATTGGTGCCTGAAGCCCGCAACAGACAAAAAAATGGAAAAGCAACAGTTTTCTCTTTGATAATGGCAGGGGCAGGCGGCATAACAGCTTATGCTTCTTTTTTCTGTGAACGTTATCAGCAGCTTTTCGGCGAAAGTATTTTCTGCGGCAAGGGGTTAATCGATGTTGATGCTTATTACAAAGTGCTTGATGACACTCTCCCTGCGGAATCGGTGCTCAGCCACGATATTATTGAGGGCGAATACCTGAGAACTGCATTTTTGCCCGATATTCAGATAACGGAGAGTTTCCCCGATAATGTGGATGCTTTTTATCGAAGACTGCATCGATGGGTGAGAGGGGATTGGCAGAATATTCCGTTTATTTACGGCGAAAATCCGTTGGGTTTTCTTTCAAAATACAAAATATTTGATAATCTGAGGCGTGGCCTGACCCCTGCATTATGCCTCGGTGCAATTTTGTGGTCGGTTGTTATTCAAGGAGATTCGGGTGTTTTTCTGGCATGTGTTTCAATTTTTGCTTTGGGTGCGCAGAGCTTTTTTGCTTGCATCAATTCGATGAAAAGCGGTGTGTTTTCGGCATTTTCAAGGCTTTATTTTTCGGATGTTATTCCCGAAGGAATCGCCTGTATTCTCAGAGGACTTTTTTTGGTTGTGTATTCGGCAAGGGAGTCAACAGTGTGCGTTTCTGCGGCTGTAACCGCAATCTGGAGAATGTTTGTGTCACGCAAAAAGCTGTTGGAATGGCAACCGGCGGCGCAGAGCGAGAGTTTTGGTAAATCCGGTTTATTTATGGGAATACCGTCTCTTGTTTTCGGAGGAATTCTTGTTGCTTTCGGACTGCCTGTGCATCGCCTTGCAGGCCTGATTATTCTTGCGGACATACCCTTGACATTGTATAGCTGCAGAGACAGAAAAAACAAGAGAAAAGAAATAACGGAAAAGCAAAGAGAAAGACTTCTGACATACGCGGCGGCAATGTGGGGTTACTTTGATGATTACTGCACGGAAAAATTCAATTTTCTTCCGCCTGATAATGTTCAATTTGTTCCTTCAGTGAAAATTGCTTCGCGAACATCACCTACCAACATCGGAATGATGCTAGTTTCTGTTCTCGCCGCAAGGGATTTTGGGTTTATTACTTCGGAAGAGCTTGCCCAAAGGCTTGCAAAAAGCCTTGATTCTGTTGATAAGCTTGAAAAATATGAGGGTAATCTGTTCAATTGGTATGATGTGACCACTCTCAAAACGGCAGAACCGAGATTTGTATCGGCTGTGGACAGCGGGAATTTCCTTTGTTGTCTGACCGCACTCAAAGAGGGTCTGAAAGAATACCAAGGGGAGTGCAGGGAATTAGAGGGGATAATAGGAAGAATTGCAGGAATTATTGACAAAACCAACCTTTCTTCAATGTATAATCATCAAAGAAAGCTTTTTCATATAGGAATCTCACCTGATGACGGCAAAAAAAGCGGCAGTTATTACGATATGTTTATGAGTGAAGCGCGGATGATGTCGTATTTCGCTGTTGCACACAGACAGGTTCCGAAAAATCATTGGGGTTCAACAGGTCGGATAACAAAAAAGTGCGGAAGATATACAGGTATGGCATCGTGGACAGGAACAATGTTCGAATATTTTATGCCTGCTCTCTTTTTGTGGGCACCTGTCGGGAGCCTGAGCAGGGAAGCACTGTGCTTTTGTTTGTATTGTCAGAGAAAAAGTGCAAAGGGCAGACCTTTTGGAGTGTCGGAAAGTGAGTTCCACTCGTTTGACGGTAAAATGAATTATAAATATAAGGCGCACGGGGTACAGAGCCTTGCGATAAAGCGCGGAATGGACAGTGAATATGTGGTATCGCCTTATTCATCGTTTTTAACCCTTACAATTGCTCCGTCATTATCGATGAAAAACCTGTCACGGTTTTTGAAAATGAGGATGTACGACAAATACGGATTTTATGAGGCTGCAGATTATACCTCTGAGAAAAATAAAGGCGATTTTTCAATTGTCAAGTCCTATATGTCGCATCATATCGGAATGAGTATGATTTCAGCGGCAAATGCAGCGAATTGGCAGTGTATGCAGCGCAGATTTATGTCTGACAGCAGTATGTTTGGGGCAAAATCGCTGCTTGAGGAAAAGATTCAGACAAACACAAAAAAGCCAGAACTGTAAAGTGTATCTACTTTACTTGCTTGGAAATTTGCAATTAAAAATGCCTGAAATCGTTGATATTACTTGGTTCTGTCTATAAACATGAATTTTTTGAAAAAGTGATAATTTGTAAAGTGCAACACCTTTACAAACAGCTTAAAACGCTATAAATACAAAATCAGCCTTTCAAATGCTAAAAACAATATAATTGGTCGTTTTTGATGCTGTAATTAGCTCCAGAGCAGAGTTCAGAAGTCAAAAAACGGCTGTTTGAGTAAAAATCAGCCTCATAAAATCAGTTTTTATTGACAAAATCCTCAAAAAAAATATTATTCAGGGAGATATCTGAAAACACATGAAGATAAACGGAATGTAAAGCATAGTTGCGTTACATTCCGTTTTTTGTTGCATTGATTGTCCGAAAGATTGCAAAAAAGCACAAAATATCATAAAAACTCATCATTGTTTGTACAATAAAAACCACGTTAAAATCACATGAATGTAAAGGTGTACGCCATTACACCGACCGAATAATTCGATATTAATATTCCACAACAGAAAAATATTGGTGAAAAAATTTGTTTTTTGCTATACCTTTTATATATATGTCCTCTCAGCGTAAAAAATAATGCGTTTCAGAAGCGGTGAGTTATCGAACTGAAAAACACCTGTTTGTAAGGCTGATTTGCTTTACAAATTGCCTGAAAAGAATATTCACATCGAAAGAAGCTTATGTCAAGTCAGTTTTACCAAAAATAACGGGCTTTGCTTGTTGAAAATTAACAAATTATTAATTCGGTTTTGAAAATCATTGACATTCGGCTCGATTTTGAGTATATTTAATATGACCATATGGTGGTTTACCAGCTGTAATTGCGCCTTTTGGCGTGTTTTACATGTGGAAAACTGCTGTGGACGTTCGGATTCGGACACCTGACTGTTTGGTTTCAGCGGTGAATTTCACCGTGAAAAGCCGTTAAGGAGGTCGGTCAGTGCACCGCCTTATAGTCAGCTGTATTTTGCGGCAAGCCTTAAGGCAGTGATGTCGGAGTTCGTACCGTCCCTACTCATTTTCATTTTTGCAAATTTTTTTGGAGGTGTACAAATTTGAAAAAGTCAACTCGCATTCTCGCAATCCTTATGGCTTTTGTTATGCTCCTCGGCTCATTCTCAGTAATGGGTTCCGCATACGAAGCATATAAGGGCAATGACATCAAAGACCAGTACAACGATGTTGATGCTGTTGAGTTCACACTCGAACAGTCAGCATCAATGGCACTTGATGAACTCGACCGTATGCTTGCTAAAGAGCAGATGGTACTTGATGTTTTCATCGGTACTCTTGATCTTGGCAGCGTAAACACCACTCTTACAAGTGTTATTTCACTTGTTGGTAGTGTTGAAACACTTCTCCCCCTTCTGGGCGACGCTTCTGCTCTTCCCTCATTCATCACTCCTCTTGAGGGTGTTCAGAGATTTGAAGATTCAGACCTTGATGTAGTTTATGCTCTCCTTAACTTCATCTCAAAGCTTTCTCCTCTCATCGAGAAGTACGCTGCTCAGACAATCGATCTTGGTATTCTTGATTCCTTCATCGCAAGCTTCAAGTTTGACGTAAGAAACCTTCTTATTGGTCTTGTTTACGGCATGACAGAGGCAGGTAAGGAAGCTGACTATGATGCACTTGATGATGGCGGAAAGAATCTCCCCGAAAAGTACAAGGACACAACCAACGGTGCTATCACTCTTCTTCAGGACCTTCTCAATGAACTTATTCTCGGTTCATGGCAGAAGCTCGACGAAGAATTTGAAAATCCCTATAGTGTTGTAATGTATGAAAGTTATTCATTCAAAACAGCTTACAAAGAAACAGACCACAACACAGCTAAGTATGACTACTACGGCTGGGTTCATCCCTCCGATTGGGTAACAGTTGGTCTTGGCGGCAGCGTAAGAGTTAATGAGGGCGAGCCCGCTCCCGCTCCCGTTTATGACATCGTTGATATCACAACAGACAAGACAGGTTACGAATTCATCGAAGCTCTTATGCAGGCAGCTTACAACAGAATTCTTGTTCCCGTTCTTAACAGAGACACAAGAGTTTGGCTTCGTGAACTTTGCGGCGTTGAATATGACGAAACAAAGACAAGAAGAACTGTTTTCGATGAAGCAACCGGCGAATGGGTACCCAACCCCAACTATGATCCCACATATGACGGTGATTATGTATATGATCCCGAAAATGTTTATGACAGATTCCTCAACAAGGACGCTGTTGTTCAGACAGTAACTATTCCCGCAGGCGAAACATTTGTTGATAACTTCAACAACACCCTCGGTGATTTCCTTCAGAACGTTCTTAAGGTTCCCATGGACGAAGAAACCGAAGAAGGTTATTCATGGACATGGCAGTACGGCGTTATTGATCCCGACACAGGACGTAACGACGGTAATGCTCTCCTCTTCACAAACATCTGCTCAGTAGCAAGATTCGTTCTTAAGCTTTCAGGCAACCTCTTCTTCAATGATATGGTTGATGTTCCCACTCCTGGTGAACTTGACGATATGAACAATCAGCAGATGGTAGCATTCATCGTCAGAGCTATCCTCAACTCATCAGTTGACTGGATGTACATTGAAGATGAATATCAGTCAATCGCTGATGTTGGTTACAGAGCTGTTGAACAGCTTGCATGGCAGGATATTCCTCAGTTCACATACACCAAGCCCGTCAGATCAGCTTATCCTACTGTTGAAGCATACTATGACGCAGTTGTAGAAAAGGCTATCACAATTCTCTTTGACGTTGCAGTTTACAACCTCAACCAGGGCTTTGATATGGTTCCCGCAGGCGGCAGCAACGCAGCTGATCCCACAAAGAACGGTCTTCTTCAGTACAGCGGTGACACAGGCTCATACGAAGATAAGCTTATCCAGATCGTTGCTTGGGCAGTAACAACATACGGCCCCGTCCTCAACATTAAGACTGATGACAAAAATGATGACAACAACGGATTCTTCTGTGATAATGCAAAGGGTGCAACAACCGGTCTCACAATTGAAGATGTTTGGAATGATATCGATAGTATCCTTAATGCAATCATCCCCATCAAGGGTGAAGGCGCATGGATCTCAGGCGAAATCGCAGGTGACGGTTCAGCAATCGTATCAAAGTCTCTTATCTTTGATTACATTCTTAAGCCCGTCTACTATCTCGACGCTACAAACCTTGCTGAAATCTTCGGAAGAAACGCAAATGGTCAGTTCTCATCAGACAACGGCGTTGAAATCATCATGACTCTCCTCAACAAAATATTTACGCTCCTCTTCCCCGGCGTATTCCAGGTTAAGGATAAAATCGACCAGCTCCTTGACAACAAGGTTCTCGGCGCTATGGTTAGTGACCTTATCAAGGTTCTCGGCACAAACGATACAACAAACGCAGCAGGCTTCCTTGAAGCACAGGGTGACGAACTTGCTCAGGTTGCACTTCCCCTTGCTTGTATGCTTCTCGGTCTTAGCGATGACCAGGAATTCGAAGAGATGGAAATCTATCTCTCAGAAACAATTCCCTCATCAACTGCAGACTCAACAGCTCCCACATTTGAAATCGTTAACAGCTCAAGCGGTATCAACACTGCTTACAGAGATTCAAACTACGATATAGTTCAGGATCAGCTTTACAAATATGAGATTAAGAACATATTTGTAAGAACATACGATGCAGCAGGTAATGACACCAAAAACCTTACTGCTTCAGTAACATCCGGTTCAATCTCCGGTGGTGAAAAGCTTCAGGTTGCTCTTACCGGTAGCCGTATTGAAGGTCAGCTTGTTGAAATCGAAGTTAACTACATGGTATACGGTGAAACAGGCGAATCATTCAAGGCTAACGGCCAGGACATCGTTCTTTCAAAGACAGTTTACACCTACATTGGTGCTTCAAACCTTGATGACGATGCAGTTGCAATTAAGACAGCTGAAGATGCTCCTTATCTCGAGTACTATCCCACAATCTATCTTGATCAGGGCGATGGCCTTGATGATATCGAAGGCTACAGCATCCGTATTAAGGATAGGGACGGTGAAGTTGCTGCAACAGCAACAGTTAACAGCGTAAACGTTCCTGAATTCCTTACAAAGAACACTACTGCTGAAGAAACAGCAGTTACAATGGATGGTAAAGAAGGTCTCTTCTTCCTCTATCCCTTTGATGTAAACACAAAGGCAGACGGCACATACTACGAGAGATTTGAAGAAATCTACGCAGTAGACGAAGATGGCAACATCATCCTTGATGATGAAACAGGCGAACCCGTTCTTGATCCCGAGAACCCCAACAACGGCGGTATCGTTAACGGTCAGTATAATGTAACAACTTCAGTTACAGCATACGGCCAGAATTACACAATTCCCACAACAATTCACCTTTATGACGACTTCGGTCTCACATCAATGTTCGAAAGAGCAGTTGCAGCAAACCGCCAGACATCAGACTACAGAGACGGTTACGAAGGCACATGGAACAACTACACAGCTGCTCTTAAGAACGCTGCTAGACTTGCTCTTAAGCCCAAGACCGGTTCATCATTCGCTGCTGATATCGCTATCGATCCCAGCACAGGTTATGCTAACAAGTATGAGAAGGCAGCAGAAGATCTTGAGAATGCTATTGAAGCACTCGCAGCTTTTGAGGCTAACTCAGGTACAGCAGGTCTTAAGGGTGCTCTCGCTAACTTCAGCGGCATCAACTACAAGGCTGTTGCAGATGATAACGGCTATCCCACAAGAGTAGACATCGAATACGATGATCCCGCATACACATACTTTGGCATGCGTGACTATGTTCCTCACACATACAATAAGTACAGAGATGCAAGAGATCGCGTTGAAGGTCTTATTGAATCACAGCAGGCATTCGTTATCTCATTTGATGAAGACTATGAACTTACAGATGAAGATAAGGCTGCATATGCAGAATCAGTTCTTGCTTACGAAGAAGCAATTGCTAACATGGGCGTAATCAGCTCAATCGAAGCAACATACGCAATCCACAAGCTTAACCTCATCGGCGGTCGTCTTATCAGACTTCCCGGCGACACAAGCAAGCTTGAACTCCTCGTTGAGAAGTACGGCGATGCTATGGATCCCAGAGTTTCATACACAGAAAGCTCAAAAGACAGATACGAAAGAGCTGTTACATTTGCTATTGATGTTCTTTGTGAAGACGATCCTCGTCCCTCAAAGATCAACCAGGCTACATCAGAACTCGTTGCAGCATGGAAGAAACTCGCTGAATCAGCAAGCTACGTTGCACTCAACGAAGCTATCGCTAAGGCAGACGCTGTTATCCGTGTAACAGGTACAGATGCTAACAGACAGAAGGACTACACAGCAGATTCATACCAGGCATTCCTTGATGCATATGATGCAGCAAAGAACGCTGAAAAGGATCTCAGCGCAACAGAAGAAAACAACAAGTACCTTGCAGGTCTCACATCAGACCTTACCAAGGCTCAGGCAAACCTTGCTCCTGTAGTTTCAGGCGAAACAGTTATCGAATTCATCACAGAGCCCAACGGTATGTTCATCGACGGTGGTTTCAACGCTGAATTCACACCTCAGATTTCACAGGGTGTTTGCTCAGCTGAATTCTATATGCAGATGCTCGAAGACGGAACAGAAGTTGACGGCTACCTTGTAGGTGTTGGTGAAGGTGTTCCTGACGAAGATACTCTCCTTACAGCATTTGCTACTCTTGAAAATGCAGATGTTGAAATTACTCCTTGTGAAGATGCGTATGGTACAGGTACTATCGTTCAGATTACTAACTCAGCAACAGGTGAACTTGTAGCAACATACATTGTTGTTGTTGTTGGTGACACTGACAGCGATAGTATGGTAACATCCGGTGATACTGCTAAACTTAAGGCTAACATCGGTGGTAAGACTGACTGGGAATGGGATGGCTGCGAACAGTATCTTGCTGCTGCAGCTGACGTTGGTAACGACGGTGCTCCCGACGTAGGTGACCTTCCCTACATCAAGGGTGCTGTTGCCGGTAACGGTTACATCAACCAGGAAGTTAGCCCTGAAGAAGCTGAACCTTCATACGTACTTCTTTAATATTTCAAAAGTTTAATTATTTGGCTTAGTTAAAACTTTATTATGGCATAGCCTGTGTTGGCGCAGGCTATGCCCCAAAAGGCTTTTTATATCCGACGATGCTCTTTAAAATGTTCCTAATTTTTCAGCATACAAATTTAAAGGAGGAAACGAGCAAATGTCAAAATTCAAACGCGCATTGAGTGTGTTCCTTGCTGTTGCTATGGTTTTTGGCTCACTCTCATGCTTAGGCGCAGTTGTTGCTCCAAAGGCATCTGCAGCTGAAGGCGTTTCAAAGGTTAAGTCATATGCAGAGCTTGCAGCTCAGTATGACAACTTCATTTACCTTGCATCAGAGGTTTATGAAATTGAAACAACAGACGGCACACTCAGCTCAGCTGTTAAGAGCGCAATTCTTACCGACTACTATGTAGATGCAGGTCAGCTCCTTGAAGAAAGATTCTTCATCAAGGGTGACTTCTACTTCGGTAACTCACAGTTTGTTAAGGCATACGATAACTCATTCTTTGATGTAACACAGATCACAACACTTGCAG
>CALFPM010000196.1 GCA_937919155.1 uncultured Clostridia bacterium | reverse complement strand
AACTGATGATAAATCAGTTCCACGATATTCTGCCCGGCAGCCACATAACTCCTGTTTACCGTGATGCTATGGCAGATTATGAGCAGATTGAAAAAGAGCTTACCGCAATCATCGGTGGCGGTGACAGATACTTCAATTCGCTTAATTTTGCAAGAAAATCGGTTTCGTTTATTTCTGACGAAAACGGCGGCTTTGTCCGCAACGGTGTGCGCGGTTATTATGCCGTACCTGATATCAAGGCTTTTGCCTGCGGTGAAATCAAAAAGCAGAATATGTTTTTTGATTGATTTTGCCGAAATCTGTGATTATCAGTTACGGCCTTCGTAACCTACAAAGCAATCGTGATACTTTGTTTTCCAAAGGAACCATACATCGGCATCCTTCTGGAAGTAAGTGTCGTCAACGAGCTGGTCTGAGCCGAGAGCACGTGCAAATCCTGACTGCTTCATACCTTCAACAAAGAGATTTGCCATTTCGGTTGACTTGAAGGTGATTCTTGATTTGAGCTTGAGCTCGGTTCTGGGAGCTGTGTATTTTGTGAGCTGACCCTTAACAAAGCCTGTTGCCCACCAATATTCTGTGTATTCTCTGTGGAAAGCCTTCTTGTATGAACCCTGGTTGTTTTCTCTCCAGTAGCAGGTCATTTCCATCTTGAGCCAATCGTCCTTGTCGGCGCAGTCATAGTGGTTAACATCGCCTACCTGACCTGTGTATGTGCCTGCATCTGTTGTGTAAACACCGATTTCAGCACCAACGAGAAGGAAGCCGTACTGACCCTTCCAGAGCTGAATCATCCAGTCGTGGTCACCGTATGTAAAGCGGATACGGAGAACGTCAATGTGCATAGCTGTGAGCGGTGTCATTTTGTCATAAATTTCATTGAAGCCCGCATCTTTCTGCCAGCAGTCCTTGTCGTCAGTGTAGTAGAAATCGCCTTCGGCGTCATATCTGTAGCCGAGGAACTGATCGCCGTTGGGACCGATAACCTTGTCAACAAGCTTGTCATCGCCGGGATATGAAACAGTGCCTGTCTTTTTAGTAGTTGTCGTGTTCTTCTTTGTTGTGTTGGCAGTGTTCTTTCTGGTTGTTGTTTTGCTTGCTGCTCTCTTGGTTGTGTTTGCAATCTGCTGAATTGTTGTGAGAAGATTGTTATCCGATTCTTCTTCACTGCTGTCAACACCTAAACCACCGGGGAAACCGTCATAATTGTATTCGTAGCTGTATTCTGTTTCGGGAGCGGCTGTTGTGGTGGTTGTTTCATCACTTGTGTTGAGACCGCCTCTGAGGAGTGCAACGGCTGCTACCGAGCCGCCAATTACAACTGCTGCGCAGATGGCGAGGATGAGAATTTTTTTCTTACCCATTCTTTTTTCCTCCTGCGGAGTATTGCTCCGCTAAATTTTTTATATTTTTGACTCCTCATGGGAGTAAATATCCGATGTTATCTGATGTACTGCCAGATGAAAATAACATCTTTGCCGTAAAGCTTATATGTGTCAGGCGCTGTGGGATTGAAGGTTGAAACCTCGGTGAATCCCTTCTTGCCGAGAGCCTCTGCGAAAAGCTGAGCCTGCTCTTCACTCTCAAAAGTGATTCTGCCGAGAAGCTGAAGGTCGTTTGAATCAAATCTGTTCTTGAGCTGACCGTCAACAAAGCCTGTTGCCCACCAGAAATCGTCATAGTTTCTGGTGAACTGAGGCAGATATCTGCCATCGTCAAATTCATTCCAGAAAACTGTCATTTCCATTTTGAGCCAGTCTTCTTCAGCAGCGCAGTCATAGTGTTCGGGAATGAGATAAATTCTGCCGGGAGTTCTTGTGTAAACGCCGATTTCACCGCCTACGGTGCCGATATCGCCCGAAATATACTGACCCTTCCAGAGCTGAATTCTGTAAGGCTTGTTTTCGTATTTGAAGTCGATTCTTGTGGTTTCGATGGTGAAATCAATAAGGCTTGCACCCATATCGTAACCGGGGTTGTAACCGAAGTGTCTCTGCATGCAGTTGGGGTCTTTATCGTCATTGAATATGTAAGGCTTGAGACCGATTATATCATAACCCGAGCTGTAAAGACCTGAAAAACTCATATCCTTGGGCAGATTCTTGCTTGCGGTAACGGGTCTTTTGGTGCCGCTTGAATGCTCCATTTCATCGGGGTCAAGTTCACCCTTCTGAGGAGCTGTTGTTTCGGGAGTCTTTGTGGTCTCCTCTTCCTTTTTGGTTGTTGCCTGAGTTGAAGCCTGAGTGTTTTTCTCGGTGGCTTTCTGTGTTGAGGGCACATATGTGTCCGTAAGAACCTGAGTTGTCAGGTCGACAATTGCCTGAAATGTTGAGGGCTCTGTTGAGGGTTCTGTTGAGGGTTCAACGGGAGCATAGATATACTCGGTTGAGCCTGCTGAGATGTCCGGTTCAACGGCGGGGCCGTTGTTTGCCTTGAAAACCAATACGCCTGCGATTGCCGCAACGCAAACTGCCACAACGGCAGCGGCGATTACTGCGAGATTTGCCTTCTTCATTTTCCTTCCTCCTGTTTTTTTATATTCGCTCAAATTATTTTAAAAATGGTGGAGATGGCGGTAATCGAAACCGCGTCCGAAAAACCCTTGCAGGGACTTTCTACGAGTGTATTCTGTCTTTTGACATTCCCTTACTCCAACGCCGGCAGACAGGCTTTGGAGCTTGGTAGACCGATTGTCCGTGACGGGCTATCAGCCGTTACCCGTTCACGTTCACTGCTGATCGACGCCTCTTATGCGGCCGCAGTCCTCCGCACAGAGACGGCTGCTTAGTTAAGCAGCAAGAGCAACTTTATTGTTGTCGTTTAAATTTAAATTTTACGGATTTTATAGCGGTCCCGCCCCGCTACTCGCTTATCCGGGCTCAGATTCCCCGTCGAAATCCTTTCATCCCCGTATATTGTGAAGCAACTTGCGTTGCTCCGATGATAAATTATTCCGCAGATTTATCTGCGAAGGTTGCGCTCGATAGCTCTTTGGGCGTCCTTTTTAGCTGCAACATCGCGCTTGTCATAGAGCTTTTTACCTTTGCAAAGACCGATTTCAACCTTTGCTCTGCCCTTGGAGAAATAAACACTCAGGGGCACAATTGAAAGACCGTCCTGCTTGACCTGAGAATAAAATCTCCTGATTTCCTTTTTGTGGAGAAGCAGTCGCTTTGTTCTCAGAGGGTCACGGTTAAAGATATTGCCCTGCTCATAAGGACTGATGTGCATGCCGTTGACAAACATTTCTCCGTCCTTTACGAAACACCAGGAATCCTTCAGGTTTATTTTTCCCTGTCGGATGGATTTTACTTCCGTTCCGAAAAGTTCAATGCCTGCCTCGAGTTTTTCGAGCACAAAATAATCGTGATATGCTTTTTTGTTCTGGGCAATCATTTTAATGCCGCTGTTTTTATCCATTTCATGCACCTTTCACGGTCTGCGATTATATCACACATTAAATAAGTGTGTCAATAGCCTGTTTTTGTTGCAGGAAAATCAAAAAAATTTTTAAAAGCTTATTTCAGGAGCATTTTTGCTTCAAAAATAATCGCCGCACATTATTTTGTGCTGTTTTTTGTTGCGTAACGCTTCTTTGCATAAAAATCTTTTTTTCTTTTCTTTTCCTCTGCTTCGCGCTTTGCGGCAAGGGCCCTTTTTGCCTTCACTTTTGAAAGGGGCTTGCCTTTCTTTGCAGGCTTTTTCTTTGCGGGTTCCTTATCTTTATCGGGATTTTCTTTGTAGAAAACAATGCTGCCGCCTACAACCTGAACAACCTCGCTGCCCGTTGCTTCAGCCAGCTTATCCGCGAATTCTCTCGGACTTTCAGGTGCGCTTTCAAGCAAAACCTTAAGCTTTATAAGCTCCCTTTTACGGAGTGCATCAGCGGTCTGCTCAATAAGAGCATCGGAAATGCCGCCCTTGCCGATCTGGAAAAGGGGTTCAAGTGTGTTTGCCTGAGCGCGGAGCTGAGCTCTTTCTTTGCTTGTCATCTTCCGCCCTCCTCAATCTGCTTTGCAAGCATACGCACAGACTTGCCTCTGTGGCTGATTGCGTCTTTTTCTTCTGCGGTGAGCTGCGCCATAGTCTTTTCGCCGTTATACTCAACGGGAAGGAAAAGAGGGTCATAGCCGAAACCGCCGTTTCCGATTTCATCATATCCGATTGTGCCTCTGCACTCGCCTCTGGCAATAAGCTTTGTGCCATCGGGATACACGCAGCAGGCAACGCTTACATATGCCGCGCCTCTCTCTGCAGGGTCAACACCCTCAAGTGCATTAAGAAGCTTCTTGTTGTTGGCATCATCGTCGCCGTGCTCACCCGAATACCTTGCGGAATAAACACCGGGAGCGCCGTCAAGATAATCAACTGCAAGACCCGAATCATCCGCAATGCAAGGCATACCGCTTTCTCTGCAGCCGCTTTCAGCCTTGATAAATGCGTTTTCTTCAAATGTTGTGCCCGTTTCTTCTGCATCGGTAAGCTCAATGCCTGCCTCTTCAGCAAGAAGCACTCTGATACCCAAAGGAGCGAGGATGCGCTGCATTTCGTCCCTTTTTTTCATATTGTGTGTCGCAATAATGTAATCCATATATATTATTCCTCGTCTTTGTCTTCTTCAAACAGTCCGTCTGCAAAAGCTGTGGGATTGAAAGGTCTGAGGTCATCAATACCTTCGCCTACGCCGATAAACTTAACGGGCACCTTGAGGTCGTTTTTGATTGCAAGCACAACGCCGCCTTTTGCAGTGCCGTCAAGCTTCGTGAGGATAATACCCGTAATTTCGGCAACATCCTTGAATTCTTTTGCCTGATTAACTGCATTCTGACCTGTTGTTGCATCAAGAACAAGCAGGATTTCGCGGTCAGCATAGGGAAGCTGACGGTCAATGACTCTGTAAATCTTTGCAAGCTCCTCCATAAGATTCTTCTTGTTGTGAAGTCTGCCTGCAGTGTCACAGATAATTATGTCCGCATTTCTTGCCTTGCGTGCCGCAATTGTGTCAAAAACAACC
>CALFPM010000195.1 GCA_937919155.1 uncultured Clostridia bacterium | reverse complement strand
CAAGAGCTGCGTCAATTTTATCGCCCTTTGCGAAAACTGCTACTCTAACATTTTTACCTGTACCGTTAGGAAGAACAACAGCGCCTCTAACCTGCTGGTCAGCGTGACGTGAGTCAACACCGAGACGAACGTGTACTTCTACTGTTTCGTCAAACTTTGCCTTTGCAGTTTCAACTGCAAGTGCGAGCGCATCATTTGCTTCATAGAACTTTGATCTGTCTACGAGCTTTGCGCTTTCAATATACTTCTTACCGTGTTTCATATTTCTCTACCTCCGCCGATCAATCAACAACAGTAACGCCCATGCTGCGTGCTGTACCAGCGATCATGCTCATAGCAGCTTCAACTGTAGCAGCGTTAAGGTCGGGCATCTTCTGCTCTGCGATTTTTCTGACCTGCTCCTTTGTAAGGGAAGCAACCTTTGTCTTGTTGGGGACACCGGAACCGCTTTCAATACCGGCAGCCTTCTTGATAAGAACTGCAGCGGGGGGAGTCTTTGTGATGAATGTGAATGAACGGTCAGC
Source organism: uncultured Clostridia bacterium (assembly GCA_937919155.1). Lineage (GTDB taxonomy): Bacteria > Bacillota > Clostridia > Oscillospirales > Acutalibacteraceae > CAG-177. The sequence continues at coordinate 7,584 of CALFPM010000195.1, read as the reverse complement.
ATAAACTGTGATAACAACGGGGATGATAAGACCCATGTCGTTCTTTGTGCGTTCATTGAATTCCTTTGTGAAGGACATGATGTTAACGCCGTGCTGACCGAGAGCAGGACCTACCGGGGGAGCCGGAGTAGCCTTGCCTGCGGGGATCTGTAACTTAATTAAGCCTACAACTTTCTGTGCCATAATTAAAAACCTCCATATAATGTGGTAAATTGCGGAGCTTTTCTGCTCCTCCCACGAAGCCGCGCCGTAAGGCGGACTGCGCTGTTAAAAGCGCTAAATTTGAAAGGGATGAACCCTCAAATTACCGTGATTATTCGGCAAGCTCAACCTGGTCAAGCTCAAGCTCAACTGTTGTCTGTTTGCCAAAGAGTGCGGATACTGAAACTTTGACCATGTTATTCTCAACATCAAGTTCCTCAACAACTCCCGTGAAGCCATCGAAAATCTCATCAATGATGTTGACTGTGTCGCCAACCTGATATGAAACCTCAACGGTTCTCTTCTCGACTCCGAGCCTGATAACTTCTTCATCGGTAAGTGGGATAGCCTTGTTTTCGGGACCTACGAAACCTGTTACACCTCTTGTGTTGCGGATGAGAAGCCATGTTTCATCGCTCATTGCGGGACGGTTGTCCCTGTCGGGTGCAACAGCTACCTTAACGAGAACATATCCGGGGAAGAGCTTGCGCTCAACTTCCTTCTTTTTCTCAACATCGGTAACGGTTTCTGTCGGAATTTTGACTTCAAGAATCTGATCCTGCATTTTGCGGTTTTCAACCATCTTTTCAATGTTGGTTGCAACCTTGTTTTCATAACCTGAATAGGTATGAACAACGTACCATCTTGTGTCAATTGCCATTGTACTTTGCCTCCTTTATCAACCGATAAAGAAATTGCCGAGGCTAATCATACCTGTGCTTGCAGCGGTTGTGGTTGCTGTTGCTGATTCGCCTGCTTTCTGAGCAACATCCTTAAGACCTGAAAGGCCCAATGAAAGGAGCTGGTCAACAGCGAAAATTGCGAGTCCGCAAATTGCAACAACTACGAGAACTACTGCGGTTGACTTAAGAACGGTTTTTGCATCGGGCCAAACAATCTTCTTGATTTCGCCCTTGAGATCTTTGCAGAACTTTTTGATTGCCTTGCCGGCTCTCACGAAAATATTTCCGTTAGGATTAGCAGGCTTCTTTTCTTTCTTATCTGCGGCGGCAACCTTCTCTGCAGCATTGGAAACTTCTTTCTTAGCCATGGGTTAAATCCTCCCGCTTATTTTGTTTCTTTGTGGAGAGTATGCTTCCTGCAGAAACGGCAGTACTTGTTCATCTCCATCCTGTCGGGTGTGTTCTGCTTGTTTTTCATTGTGTTGTAATTGCGCTGTTTGCATTCGGTGCAAGAAAGTGTGATTTTTACTCTTTTACCGGTAGCAGCCATGTGCGGCACCTCCATTTTTGGAATAATTAGCCCTGAAACGGGTCTATCAGGCAACCTGAAACAGAGCCAGGCCTCCCTCTGCGTAATAATTTTTACAATTTATTTTTGGGCACAAAAAAAGAACCCTCCTGCAGAGGTAGGAATATAATATCACATTACTACCTCGCAGTCAAGCACTTTTTTGCGTTTTTTTGATTAATTTTTTCGGTATATAATTATTACATTATATATAGTGCCGTTCTTACAGATAAGCCACTATATCTGCCTCACTCTTGGGTGAAAGCAGTGCGGGTGCAATATCAAGAACGGTTTTGCAGCCTGTATCCCCTGCCTTGTTCAGCTTATAAACGGCTCTTGCATATGCAACAAGCGCGCTGGATGTGAATTCGGGGTTTGAATCAAGCTTGAGTTTATACTCAATAACATGGTTATGCTCTTTGTTTGCTCCCGTTTTACCTGAGCGGATAACAATTCCCTGATGAGGCAGACCGCCGTGATTTTCATCAAGCTCCTGCTGAGTAACGAAAGTTACTGTTGTGTCATAATCAGCAAAATAATTGGGCATCGTTTTGATTTCCTGCTCAATTCTCGCCTTATCTGCGCCCTCTTCAGCAACAACATAGCACTCTCTTGTGTGCTTCATACGGGTTGTAAGCTCGGGGTTATCGCCGCTTCTTGCCGCTTCAACCGCTGCAGGCACGGGCACCGTGTACTGTCTTGCATCGGCAACACCCTCAATGCGTCTGATTGCATCGGAGTGACCCTGACTTATGCCCTTGCCCCAGAATGTGTAATTCTCACCTTCGGGAAGAATTGCATCGGCATAAAGACGGTTGAGTGAAAACAGTCCGGGGTCCCAACCAACGGAAATGATGGCGGTTTTGCCGCCTGCTTTTGCCGCCGCATCAACATTTGCCTTGTGCTCCGCAATGCGTGCGTGGGTGTCAAAACTGTCAATCACATTGAAAAGCTTTGCCATTGCGGGAGTCTGAACGGGCAAATCCGTTGCGCTGCCGCCGCACATAATCATAACATCAATTTTATCCGCGTAATTTTCAACTTCGCTTGCGCTGACAACAGGTGTTTCGCCGAAAACTGTTTTTACGGTTGCAGGGTCTCTGCGCGTAAACACAGCGGCAAGTTCCATATCAGGATTCTGCTTCACGGCGCATTCAATGCCCTTGCCGATATTGCCGTAGCCGAAAATACCGATTTTAATGCTCATAAACATACATCCTCTCATTTATGATAGAAAAGTATACTGCTATTTTTTTCAATATTCAAGTATTTTACAAAACTTTCCTGAAATAAAGACCCCTTGTGAATTCATCGGGTGCCTTTTCATTATTATTATAGTCTTTTATTATATCTGAACATTCAGTTTCCGATTCGTTTGTAAAATAAAGCAATTCATAATCCGCATTGCGGATTTCGCCTTTTTTATCAGCAAGCCACAGAGGCACGGAATTGAGAACAAAACTCGCACCGTTTTTGCACACAACAGGGAAATTCACGCCCATTCTGTCCGTCAGTACACTTTTTCCGCCGCACTCCGCGCAGGTCAACTTGTTTCTGACAGGGCAGTTTCTTGTGAGCATCAACGGGATTCTTCCGTAGGTCATAACGCCTCTCGGCAATTCTCCGCCAAGCTTCGCAACATCGCTGAGGGACATTTCGCAGGAAAGCAGACAATCAGTGCCGCCCATACGCTCTGTTTCCTCGACCGATGCGGTGTTATAGATGTTCATGCCAAATCCCGCCGCAAAAGGCAGACCCGCTTTTTCGGCAATGCCCACACCGTCAAGGGTGCAAACCCATGAAAGTGACGCGCCGTGATTTTTAAGCTCTTTCAGCTTTTCAATATATTTATCTGCACTTGAGAAAACCGCCGCAGGAATTTCGATTGCGACCTCAATGCCCTTGGTGCAAATTCTCTCAACGGTTTCTCCGTTTGCCTCAATCGGCAAAATGACTCTCGATATACCGTCAAGGTTTTCGGGCAGCTGCTCCTGATGGAAAAATCTTGCGTACAGACTGCGTCCGTTTGACCTGTGAGGTCTGAATTCTCTGTTATCGGGCAGGACTTCAACCGTTTCTGTGCGGTTAATTTCTTTTTCAAGCATCTCAAGAGCATTTCGCCTGAGACCGTTAAGCGCCCCCGCCGAAACATTGAGACCCTCGCTGAAATCTATATCAATATTATCTGCATAAAACTGCGTTCCGCCGCATTTTGAGATTCTGCTTGCCAGTTCATCCCGTGAAAGCGGTTTGTTCAGCGCTTTTTCGGGGCATTTGTCGCTCTCTGCCCTGACGGTAAATCCAAGCGCAGACGCAGTAATAACCATAGGTTTGTTTTCTTTGAAAGAAAGAGTCAGGTCAACGGGAATAAGGGGATTTTCGTTGTCATAAAGCCTCTGAAGTCCCGAAAGCACTCCCGATGCGCCCTCAACATCTTCCTTGCGCCTCGTGCCGAACATCTCTCTGCCCAGCTTGCCCTCAAAATAGCCTTTTGTGAAACCTGAGCGGGAAAACACCGCGCGCAAAGATTGATTTATACTCTCATCATTTATACCGTTCAGGCTGTTTTTGCAGGCAGTGACCGCCGCCGCAACATACTCGGGGCGTTTCATTCTGCCCTCAATTTTAAAGGAACAAACACCTGCATCTTCAAGTCTGAGAAGCTCTTCTGTCAGAGACAAGTCCTTAAGGCTCAGGTTACTTCCGCCCTTGCCGTTGACTCCGAAAGGTAATCTGCATGGCTGTGCGCAAAGACCTCTGTTTCCGCTTCTGCCGCCGAGGACGGAACTCATAAGACACTGTCCCGAAACGCACATACACAACGCGCCGTGAACAAAATATTCAAGCTCCATATCCGTCTGTGACGAAATGGCTCTTATTTCTTTCTCGGAAAGTTCCCGAGGCAACACCGCTCTCGTGAATCCGAGTTTTTCAAGCGCGCGGATTCCCTCAATGCTCTGAACAGACATCTGAGTGGATGCGTGCATCGGCATTGACGGGCAAACCCTGCGCACGGTTGCGGCAAGTCCCAGATCCTGCAGAATAAGTGCGTCTGCATTGACTCTGCAGGCGCACTTCACCGCATCATATGCTGTTTCAAATTCGCCGTCACCGATAAGGGTGTTAAGTGTCAGATAAACCTTAACATTCCTTGCGTGGCAATACTCAACGGCATCCGCCAATTCCTCTTCGGAAAAATTGGATGCATTTCGGCGCGCATTAAGCGCCTTTCCGCCAAGATAAACGGCATTTGCTCCGCAACGCACCGCGGCTCTGAGAGCATCAATGCTGCCCGCAGGTGCAAGAATCTCCGCCGCCATTATTTGTTGGAAGCCTTGAGAGCGGCAAGCTCTTTGGTCACTCTTTCAAGCTCACGCTTTGTAACCTCTGCATCCGTTCTTGCTCTTGCGGCATCCTCAAGATAGCCCTGAATCTGCGCTCTGAGGTTTTCGGATGTAACTTCGCTCTTCTTTGCCATATCGGCATACTCAAGAGCTGTTACGATAGCCGCCTGAGTGACCGAAATTCTGATATTGCTGCTCATAAGACCGCTGATTTTGCTGTCAAGCTCTGCACCAAGCTGCGCAACATAGTCAAGGTCATCGTCTGTACCTATATTATATTCTTCGCCTGCAATTAAAAGTCTGATTTTTTCCATGGTTTCACCCCGTGTTATTTTTTGATACACAATAATTATACAACAAAAAAATGAACTAATAAAGACATTTTTTAATTTTTTTTGGAGATAGCTTTATAAACGGAGATTTCTATGTTATAATGTGGGCGAAAGGATTGATTTTATGAAAAGATTTGCGGCGTTTCTCATTGCCGTTGTGCTTATATTCTCACTCAATGCCTGCGGCAGTGAAAAGAAAACCGCCCTTGTAATTGCAGGCACGGAAATCAACAGCGAAATTTTCACATATTTCCTCGACAAGGTTATAGGCAGACCCATTGATTATGATCTGCCTGAAAATCCGATCAAAGCAGACCTCAGGCAAGCAGCGATAAACGAATGCAAAAAATATCTTGTCGCCAACACTGCATTCAGAGATATGGGACTTTCCCTGACATCCTCCGAAAAGGTTGAAATCTCTCAAACGGTCAATGACTATTGGATAAGATTCGAAAATCATTATAAAAACATCGGTGTTTCAAAACAAACCCTCACAAAAATCCTCACCGCCGAAGCATATGAAAATGCGGTTTTTGCCGCAGAATATGACAAAGGCGCAGACAATCTTGAGGCAGAAGCCGTGCTTCAGGATTACTTTTATGAAAATTACATCAGTTTCCGCAATGTGTGTGCATACTTCACTTCCGCAGACGGTGCAACACCCATGACTCAGCTTGAAAAAAATCAGCTTGTTTCCGCAATCAACACCCTCGCTGAAAACGCGGGTACGGATGTTGAAAAATTTGCCGAAACCGCAACCGCTGCAGGATACAGTCTTTCTGATTCGGTGCTTCTCAAAAAAGGTGCAGAGGGATATCCTGACGGTTTCTTTGAAAAAGTTGCAAATCAGAATGGCGGCACGGTGCAGGTTATCACCTATGACGAATGCATATTCATCGTGTGGAAAGAAAACCTGAAAGAAAAAGGCGAAAGCGTTTATGCAAGCTACCGCACGGTGTGCATAAACGATTTGTATTCCGCTCAGGCAGAAGCAGAAACAAACGAATATATCTCCACTCTCGATGTTGAAGAAACGGGCGAGGTTGACCGAATAATCAATAAACTGACATAAATATAATGTAATAACAAAGGCTTGTATGGGTTGCCGCCCACACAAGCCTGTTTTTTTATTCTGTTCTCAGTGCCTCTACAGGGTCTTTTTTCGATGCAATTCTTGAGGGGATGAGACCCGAAATAAGAGTCAGCACCATACTGATCACAACAAGAATTATCGCTCCGTCAACAGGAAGCTTTGCAACCTCGGGAAGTGAGGTAAGGTGAGAAATAATCGCGTTGATCGGCAATGTGAGCAGAAGCGTTGAGCCGATACCCAATGCACCCGAAACAAAACCGACAATAAGAGTTTCTGCATTGAATACTCTTGAAATATCCTTTTTTGATGCACCGATTGCGCGGAGAATACCGATTTCCTTTGTTCTTTCAAGAACTGAAATGTAGGTGATAATACCTATCATAATTGAGGAAACAACAAGTGAAATTGCAACGAATGCAATCAGAACATAAGAAATGATATCAATTATTGTGGATACCGATGAAAGAAGAAGTCCGATATAATCGGTATATTTGATTGAGCTGTCCTCTTTGCCTTCAGCGGTTTTGCTCTCATTATATTTATCAATTTCTTCGGAAATTATATCCTTGGATTCAAAATCATTTGGATAAATAGCAAAATTATTAGCGATACCTTACCTCCAATGTTATTTGGAATGCATAATAGAGTTTTGCGTCATCCTATTATAGATATTTATATAAATAGTAAAGGCATATCTAGTACTCCTTATTGTACGGCAATATTTTATTCATGCGATATTGCTTATATGTATGTTATCCCATTCTGTAGTATTGATAAAGGAAATTTTAAAACACGAGAGTCAATCCAGAATCATTTTAATTTCATGCGTAGATTTAATTATTTAGTTAAGTCATGGAATTGGCAAAATACATATGAATATTGGAACTGCTTAGCATGGTGTTGGTGGGATATGGAGCCAGGTAAGTATGAAATAAAACCTGCAAGTGATCCTATCTTTGATTTGCACGAAATTAAAGGCTATAAGTCACCCAAAGAGATTGCGTTTGCTAATATCGAGCAATTATGCTTATATGTTGAAAATGTAGAACATGCAGATTTCAAATTACATATTAATCGAGTTGTTTCTGCTAATGAAATGATTGATTCTTCAAATAATTTAATCACAAATGAGATTAGAATTATTGATAGAAATAGTATGTCTTTAACTTTTGGTGTTGTATTGTGTGATTCAGACAATGTAATACCGTTTTATGAGTATCACTTTAAGGTAAATTTTAAATCTAAAGAGCCAATTAGTAATCATTTTTATATTGACTCTGATAATTCGGTAATTATAGACCATCATCTAATTACTATCATATATGTATTAGGACTAACAGAAGGAGAGAAAGCCATATTACCA
>CALFPM010000194.1 GCA_937919155.1 uncultured Clostridia bacterium | reverse complement strand
TAAGGTCACCGAGAATACCGAGGAAGTTTGCAATGTTTGCAAGACCGCCGGAATTAAGACAATCGAAAACACCGACAAGAGATTTGATAAGACCATCAACCGAACGAAGGTCGATTGCTTCCTTGCCGTTTTCATCGTATGAATCGGCTGCTGCAAGGAATTTGTCAAGGTTAAGCAAGATGTTACTGGTGAAGATATTAAGACCGATGTCGGCAATTTCGTTAAGTTCTTCACAAGTAAGGACGATCTGAGCGTCATTGAGCATGTCATCGAGCATGTCGAGAACCCAGGTTGCGCCCTGATCGTAGGAGAAGTAGTACTTTTCGCCGCCCGTCAATGTGGCATTGTTCCAGTTTTCAGCTTCAGAAAGGTAAGCATATGACGATATGCTTGCTGAACCGAAAATCATGAGGGCTGCCAAAAGAACTGCCAAGAGTCTTTTTGCCTTTTTCATATTTTGCACCTCCATAAAAAGTGAACGCTTGCGCGCCGAAGCCCCTGCAAATAGGACTTCTTATTTGCGGGCATTTAAAATGCCTCAATTTACAATAATTACTTTATAAAGGAGTTGTTGCGGACTCCCTGCAAATTATTTAATTTTTTGTAAATAAATTATGAACAAACTGTAAACTTTGCGTTTTTTTGTTTATATTAAACAAACGATTTTGACGCATTTTGTTCACATTTTACAAATCAACGGGAATTTATGGCAAAAGTAAAATCAAACTAATTACACGCTTTTTGTTCAGTTTTAAAAGTCATAAAATGTTGCGGTTGCGATGTGTTTTTGAATTATGAGCGCCAAAAGACAGCTCTGACGGCTGTCTTTTGATTAATTTTCCGCTATTTCAATCAGTTCACGCAGGTTTGAAATCACCCTTGCATTTGCGGCATAAAGCCTTTCACGGTTCTCATGACCGCTCGTAATAAGCACACAATCGGCACCCAATTCCGCCGCCATTTCAGCATCGTGTTCAAGGTCACCCACCACAAGAGCGCGGTATTCACCGCTTTTTTTCAGATATTCAACCGCTCTCTCAATCTTTGAGCCTGCATAAAAATCGGATGCACCGAGCACTGCATCAAAGCAATTAAATATGCCGTATTTTTTCACATTGGTGTGAAGCTGTTCGTTATTGGACGAGGAAACTATTGCCTGTTTCACTCCTCTTTCGGCAAAATAATCCAGCACATCACGGGCATTTTCCGCCAATCCGCAGCTGCTGAGATGGCTGAGATAACCGTTATTATATTGTTTTATAATTACAGAGTAGTCCTCATTGGCGAGATCAAACACCTTTTCATAAAATTTGATGATCGGAACACCGATACAATCCCTGTAATAATCAATATCAATAGGCGGTCTGCCACGCATTGCAAGCATATCGTTCACGCTTGCCAGAGATGCACCGATATCGTTGAGCAGAGTTCCGTTCCAATCCCAGATAATGTGAGTGTATTTCATTGAGCCACCTTCGGAGCAATAAGTCCGCTATCTGATATTGTGACCGTCTGCGGCTCAAAGCCCTCCACTCTGTCAAAGAGCGCACGACTCTCTGCGGGGTCAACAAGCATACGGGTTTCACAATTTTTCTGCTCAAGGGGAACAATAATTGTTTCGGCATTCATATTACTGTCGATCTTAAGAGTAATTACGCAGGAATCAAGGCTCTTGCTGTTGAACCAGAAATTTCCGACACTGTAAATAATGGGAACATCTTTATAGAAATCCATACCCTGCAGACAATGAGGATGGCCGCCGATAACGGCATCCACACCTGCATCAACATATTCACGAGCCATTGTTATCTGGTCTGCATCGAGCTTTGTTGTGTTTTCCGTGCCCCAATGAACATAAGCAACAAGAATATCGCACTGCGCATCGGCAACCCTGATTGCATCGAGGAACTTTGCGCTTTCGTAAGTACCCATTACTCCGAGGCTGTTTTCATCTGCAACGGGAGTAAAGCGCACTTTCTCTGCACTGCTTGCGGCAATTATGCCGACTTTGATGCCGTTGACCACAAAATAATGAGCCTTTGACGCTTCTTCAAGATTCATGCCTGCACCGATATGGGGTATTCCCGCCATGTCAAGGTTGGCAATCGTATCTTCGAAACCGACCTGGCCGTAATCATAAACATGGTTATTGGCAAGGGAAACGATATCGACTCCCATTTGCTTGAATAGCTGAAGTCTGTCGGGATGCACCTGAAATGTCCAGGTTTTATTGGGCATTGGTGTTCCCCTCTCGCCAACGGTGAATTCGTTGTTAATCAAAAAAACATCGGATGCCTTGAGATAATCCACAACGGCGGTATCAATGCAATTAAGCACACCGCCCATCTCACTTGCGTGCACCATGGGACGGAAATCAGGATCAAAAAGGATATCGCCGACAAAAGAAACCGTGAAGCTGTCCTTGCCGTTGAATCCGAAATCAGAAACATTGGATGCATTAATATTGCCCGAAAGCATATCCGCAATAACATGGCGGGAATAACCTGCCACATTGAGCCAGGTAATGTCGGTATATGTGCCGTCATCAAGGGCGGCAATGATTTGCTCAGCCTTTTCCTCTCCCATTGATTCAAGGAAAACTGTTGTCATATCAACACCTGTTTCGGTCTTGATACGCTCAGCGGCCTCTGCAAAGTCATACGCCTCTGCCTGAGCCTGTATGTGAGCGACATAGCTGTCGCTTATACTTACCTTGCAGGAAGAGAGCAGACACAATATTAATGTTATTATAATAATACTATATATATACCTTTTCATTATAATCCACCCAACATTTCGCGCAATTCAATTATTTCAGTCAGTTCAAGGCTGATCGCTTTGAGGTACTCAAGAATTTTTTCATCGCGCACAAGGTAAAGCGCAGCCTTTCGCACTTCTTTTATGAATGACGGGTCGAGAGGCTTTTGCTCTCTTGCAATCGGGCACATTCCCGCTCTCGGGTCATAGATAACCTCAATTCTGATTTTTCCGTCTTCTTCGGTAACAAGAGGAAAAAGCGGAAAAATGCGGCAGGCAAGAGGTCTTTCGGCTCTGTCACACTCGCCTGAGCAAATTACCATAGGATAACCGTAGTTGCCCTCGGTTTCACATATTTCAAAGCCTTCCTTCCCCTCAAAAAGTTCCTGTTCATAAGGAAAAAGCCACATCCCCTGACTGTCTCCCCTGCAGCAAAGTCCGTCACAAAGTCTGCCGCAATTATAGAAGCCGAGAGGGGTTTTATGGTAAAGCCGCTCATACGCTTCACGCAAAGCAGAATTATTAATTTTAATCAAAGTGTAAGCATCCTTTCCGCATATGCCTGAAGTGAAAAGTCGCAAAGTGTTTTGGGATGGTCAAGATACTCTCGGATAAGTTTTTTGACTGCAATTTTGCCTGATTCAGAATTCTCAATCAGCAAACCGGTCGCCGTAACAAGCAGAGTATAAGCAATCTTTTGCTTTTCCATCCAAGGTGCAAGCTCCTTGAAAAGAGGATCGTCAGAATCTTTTATGTATTCAACACATGCTGCAAGCTTGCGGAGGTAATCTGCCATAACAACCTTCGCGCCTTTGATGTCGCCGCCAAAGTACAATTGCTGAGCATCATTGAGGGCAACATTCATCATCGGCGAATTCTCAACCTTAAGACAGGAAGTCAGCAAATTGTCAAAGAAAGGCATAACTTTTTCAAAATCAGGTCCGATTGTCAATTCACAGGCTTTTTGCCACGATGAAAAGCCATCGTAAGCCACGGGATTCCAAAGATAATCGCTGACGGTGAGCAGAGGAATTCTGCTTGAAAGGCAATATTCCATTGCGTTTGAAATCAATCCCTCGGAGTAACGATACAAATCAGGATCCCTGCCGTTTATGTAGCCGAGGTGCATTTCATTCTGCATTTCCGCATCATTAACGGGAAAATTATCCCAGTAAAGAGGCTTGCGGTTTGTTGAATTTTCAAAAATAACCGCTTCGCGGACGGTGATTTCCTGCGAGCAGATGTTATGTCCTGTCCAGAAAATTTTGATTGAACCGTCAAGTCCTTTTCCGAGCTTTGAAATGTAATATTCATCGCCGTTGCCGTGATACTGCAAAGGACAAACCGTCAGGCGGCAACTTGAGTCAAGTTGTTTAAGATAATCGTAAAATTTATTGGAAATATGGATATGAGCATTGACCGCTTCACTGCAAAAAGCAGCTTTATCCTCGTCAAAATAGAGGTTATCGGGAATATCGTCAAGCAGCAGGCCGAAATTGCGCACTCCTATATTGTAAAGCTGTTCAGCTTTACGAGCAAGCTTTTCAAAATCAGCTTCAGAAGAATATTTCATACTCAATCCGGGCGCAATGCAGAAGTAAAAATCCATATAATTTTCGTTGCAGGCTTCAAGAAGATCCGCAAGCTCCGAAAGCTCTTTTTCAGGATACAATTCATCCCATTTATCGCGGTGATACGGATCATCTTTCGGGGCATAATAATGAGTGTTCATGCCGAAAAATGACAATATCAAAACCATGTTTTTGCGGTCACTAAAGCTCCATGGGCGGCCGTAAAACCCTTCTATATAGCCCCTTTCAGCAAACAGAGGGTAATCTTCCGCCTGACCAATAAAGAACTTTTCGTCCCACTTCATCTGCGAAATTCTGTTCACTGCACGAAAAAGGCTTTTTTTGCCCGAAACTGTCACGGTAATACGCACACCGTCATCGCACTTTTCCGCATCTATAAAGTATTTTTCATCGGTTATTCTGCGGGTTTCATCGATATATTCTGTGCGGCGTGAATTTTCTTTGATGACATGTATGTAAAGTACATCATCTTTACTGTTTCCTCTCAATGCAAATGCGTGATATTTATTCAGTTCATCGCATTCATAACCGCTGTAAACAATTTTTCCGGGGGAAAATTCTATCCACTCCGTAATATTTGATTTCTGAAGGGCAGGATAAATCATAATGACTTAATCTCCTTGATATATTTCTTCACATAGGCATCGTTTATCTCATCGCCGCCGTCAACATTGCTGCTTGAGAAAACCTCTGGCACAAAGCCGTCCGCAACCATAATTTCAACTGCACGCGCTTCGATGGCATTGAGAATTGCCGCACCTGCAGCAGTTGATGTGGGGGCAACATTTCTGCCGATTTCCTTGATTTCCATTGATGCATCGCCCATGCAGCCGCAGTTATCAATAACAACCGTGCCAAGCTCATAAAGTTTTTTGCCGCTTGAGTGCCTTGACTTGCCTTGCATAGTATGTTCCATATTGGTAATGACAACGGTTTTGACTCCCCTGTCGCGTGCAATTATTCCAAGGTCAATTGCAACACCGTTTCTGCCCGAATTCGAGAAAAGGAAGAGGATGTCAGCTTCCTTTATGCCGTGCATATCAAAAAGAATTTCGCCGTAACCCTCAAGTCGCTCGAGCGCCGTGCTTTTTGATGCACTTTCGTGAAGCATAAGTCCCGTTTCAAGAATGGGGTTAACATTCACAAGACCGCCTGCACGATAAAAAATCTCCTCGGCAAGCATATGAGAATGGCCTGTGCCGAAGGTATGTATTCTGCCGCCATTTTTCAATGTGTCCGCAACAGCCTTTGCCGCCGCCTCTATATTATCTCCCTGCTCCGTTACAATCCGGGCAAGAATTCTCTGAAGATTTTCAAAATATTCATTCGCTTTTGACATAGCACAACCTCCAAGCTTATATATTTATTCCATTTTACTCGTTATTATGTAAAATATCAAGTTTTTTACGAAATTACTTTATTTTTATTACCTTGTATGCTATAATCAATCAAAACACAAATGAAAGGCGCACCCATTTATGAAACGACAAAGCGGTATTCTGATGCATATTTCTTCCCTTTACGGTGATTATTCCATCGGCACATTCGGAAAAAATGCGTTTGAATTCATAGACTTTATCCGAGATGCAGGATTCTCGGTCTGGCAGGTATTGCCGTTCACGGTAACTGACGAATATAATTCGCCCTACAAATCATTTTCCGCATTCGGCGGCAACCCCTATTTCATTGACCCTGAAATTCTTTGTGAGAACGGTCTTATTTCAAGAAACGACTTTGAAAATTGCAAACAAGAAACTCCGTATTCCTGCGAATTTGAAAGGCTCGGCAAAGAGCGATTATCTCTGCTGAAAAAAGCTTTTCTTAATGTAAAAAACACTTCCGATATTGATGAATTTATTTCATCTCATCCCAGACTTGAGGCGTTCTGCCGTTTTATGACACTCAGAGAGCAAAACGGCGGAAAACCCTGGCAGGAATGGAACAGCAATGAAATTACAGATAACGTAACCTACGGAATGTGGAAATTCATTCAGTATGAATTTTTCAGACAATGGTACGCTATTAAAGAGTATGCGAACTCAAAAGGAATCAGCATTATCGGCGATATCCCCATTTATGTTTCCGATGACAGCTGTGATGTCTGGGAAAACCGCAATCTTTTCCAGCTTAACGAAGAAGGTTATCCCACAAGAGTTGCAGGCGTTCCTCCCGATTATTTTGCAGAGGACGGTCAGCTCTGGGGCAATCCCCTTTACGATTGGGATGAACTGAAAAAAGACGGCTTCGGTTGGTGGAAAGAAAGAATCGGCCATGCACTTGAAATGTTTGACGGAGTCAGAATCGACCATTTCAGAGCCATTGAAGCATATTGGTCGGTGGATGCAAACGAAAAAACCGCCAAAAACGGCGTGTGGATAAAAGGGCCCGGAATTGACTTTATAAATGCAATCAAAGAAGGTCATGAGGATAAAATGATTATTGCCGAAGACCTTGGCGATATCACTGATGAAGTGCGTGAACTCGTTGAAAAAAGCGGATTCCCCGGAATGAGAGTTTTTCAGTTCGGTTTCCTGGATGACGGCGACAGCATCCATATGCCACACAACTATATCAGAAATTCCGTTGCATATTCGGGCACTCACGACAACAACACCCTTTTCAGTTATCTTTGGGAAAGCGATGAAGATGTTCGCAGACGCACTCTCGACTACTGCGGTTTCGGCGGCGGTGATTGGGGCGGAGCAACGCCCTTGCTCCTGAGAGCGGTTTTCGCAAGCGTCAGCGACCTTGCCATAATTCCCGTTCAGGATTTTCTGATGTATGGCTCGGACACAAGAATAAACACACCAGGTGTTGCAAGCGGCAACTGGAGTTACAGAGTAACAAAGGAGCAGCTCGGGCGCGCAGATATTGAATTTTTCAAATCACTTAACAGAATATATAGAAGGTAAAATATGAAAAACTTTTTTAATTTCAGTGAAAGAATAAATGCGGCAAGCGAAGCCGCTCTTGCAAAGGCAAAAACAAAATTTGACGAGATTGATTCCGTTGCGGAATATAACCAGCAGAAGGTGCTTTCCGCATTCATAAACAACAGAGTGAGTGAAACGGATTTTGCAGGCTCAACAGGTTACGGCTACGGCGACACAGGCAGAGAAAAGCTTGACAGGATCTATGCCGACATCTTCGGTGCAGAGGATGCAATCGTCCGTCACAGTTTCACCTGCGGCACTCACACTCTTGCGGTTGCACTTTTCGGCGTGCTCCGTCCCGGCGACACAATGCTCTGCGTTACGGGTACGCCCTATGACACAATTCACAGCGTTATCGGCTTAAGCGGCAGCGGAATGGGTTCACTCAAGGATTTCGGTGTTAAATATGAGCAGGTTGACCTTGATGCAAACGGTTTGCCCGATATGGTAGCAATTGAAAAAGCTCTTGAAATGAATCCGAAAATGGTTTATATTCAGCGTTCAAGAGGCTACAGCCTGCGCCACAGCCTTTCCGTTGCGGAAATCGGCGAAATTGCAAAGCTTGTTCACTCAAAATGCGATGCGATTGTTATGGTTGACAACTGCTACGGCGAACTGGTTGAAAAAACCGAGCCTACTGACGTTGGTGCAGACCTTATGGCAGGCTCACTCATCAAAAACGCAGGCGGCTCAATTGCAAGAACGGGCGGCTACATAGCAGGCAGAGCTGACCTTGTTGAACTCTGCGCATACAGAGCAACAACTCCCGGATTAGGCAAAGAGGTCGGCTGCACCCTCGGTGAAAACAGAAATATGTTCATGGGAATTTTTCACGCACCTCACGTTGTTGGCGAAAGCCTTAAGGCAGCCGTTTTAGCAGCGGCACTTTTTGAGAATTTCGGTTTCAGGGTAACACCTGCAAGTGATGAAAGCCGCCACGATATCATTCAGGCTCTCTGCCTTGAAAATGCAGACAGACTTGTTGAATTCTGCAGAGGAATTCAGAGCGGCGCACCCGTTGATTCATATGTAACTCCCGAACCCTGGGATATGCCCGGCTATGACAGCAAGGTTATTATGGCGGCAGGTGCATTCATTCTCGGCTCGTCAATTGAGCTTTCCGCTGACGCTCCTCTCCGCGAGCCTTTTGCGGTATGGATGCAGGGCGGTATCAACTTCCATTCAGCAAAGACCGCAATTATGCTTGCAGCTCAGGGTCTTGCAGAGAAAGGGCTGATATAAATGGAATATAACGGCATTACCCGTGACGCTCTGTTCATGCTTGCGGATAACCGATTCAGGGATTCAAAAGCATATTACGAAGAACACAAAGAGGAAATAAAAAGCAAAATCACTGTGCCAATGAGGCAGATTGCAGGAATCATAGGAGAAGAACTTCTTTCCGTTGACCCTCTCATAAACACGATTCCCACAAAAATGGTTTCCCGTGTGCGCAGGGACACGCGCTACACCAAAGACAAGCATCTTTACCGCGAGAATATGTGGATAATGTTTATGCGTCCCAAGCACGAGTGGAGAGGCTACCCCTGCATGTGGTTTGAGGTAACGCCCCGTGAATACACAATGGGTGTCGGTTTCTATGGCGATGAGCCGGGCCTGCTTGAAACATTCCGCAAACATCTCCGTGAAAAACCGGCGGATTTTGCCAAAGCGGCGGAACTGTGCAAAAAAGTGGGCTCAATCTTTTTCAACCGACAGTACAAAAGACCTTTCGCAGGCTGTCCAGAAGGTCTTGAAGAATATTACAACGCAAAAGACGTAGGTTTCATCACTTATTCAGGTCAGCTTGAAGACCTTGAGGATGAAAAAATAATTGAAATAATAAGAGGAACTTACAAAGCCTATTCACCGATGTATAAATTTTTGCTCAGCGTTTCAGATGAATATTTTTCAAAGGGAGAATAGCTATGGATTACTCAAAATTCAAAAGCGGCAGTGACATCAGAGGTTACGCTCTCGGCGATGAAAGCAATCCCCTCTTTATGACCGATGAAATGATAATGCGCTGCACAGCTGCGTTTTATCTTTGGCTGAAAAACAAGACAGACAAAAACGAGCTTTATATTTCTGTCGGTCACGACAGCAGGCTCTCCGCAGAGAGAATAAAAAATGCAGTTATCAAAGCTCTTGTTTCAAACGGAGCAAATGTTGCGGACTGCGGTTTAAGCTCAACCCCTGCGATGTTTATGACAACCGTTGACATCGGATGTGACGGCGCGATTCAGATTACCGCGAGCCACCACCCAAAAGACAGAAACGGGCTGAAATTCTTCACCCGTGACGGCGGACTTGACAGTTCAGATATTGCAGATATCCTTAATGTTGCGGCAAAAACTGAAAATCCCATCGGTAAAAACCAAGGCAGATGTGAAAAAACATCGTTTATGAAACGCTATGCCGAAACACTGCGCAACAAGATAATTGAGGGTGTTGACAGCGAAACTGACCGTGAACATCCCCTCAAAGGAATGAAAATTGTTGTTGATGCAGGCAACGGCGCAGGCGGTTTCTATGCAACCGATGTGCTTGAGCCTCTCGGCGCGGATATTTCAGGCAGTATTTTCCTTGAGCCTGACGGAAATTTCCCCAACCATGCTCCCAACCCTGAAAACTCCGAAGCGATGAAATGCATTTCAAAGGCAACGGCTGAATCGGGAGCTGATTTCGGAGTTATATTTGACACTGACGTTGACAGAGCGGCTTGCGTAGGCAAAGGCGGATTCGAAATCAACAGAAACCGTCTTGTTGCCCTTGCATCAAAAATCGCTCTTGCAAATTGCAAAGGCGGCACAATAGTTACAGACAGCGTAACTTCTGACGGACTTGCGGAATTCATTGCCGAAAACGGCGGCGAGCATCTGCGATTCAAAAGAGGCTACAGAAATGTTATCAACAAGCAAATTGAACTGAATGCTCAGGGCATCGCCTGCCCCCTTGCAATGGAAACTTCGGGTCACGCCGCATTCGCTGAAAACTATTTTCTCGATGACGGAGCATATCTGATAACAAAACTGATTATTGAGGCCGCGGCTCTTGCAAAGCAAGGCACAAGTCTTGAGGATTTAATCGGCAAACTCAAGGAAGCTGAAGAAGAAAAAGAACTTCGATTTAAGATTCTTTGCGACAACTTCAGATCTGAAGGAGAAAAAATCATTGCCCTTTTTCAAAATGAGGCAAAAATTCACACAGGCTGGACTGCCTGCAACGATAACCACGAAGGTATTCGCATTAATACAGATTCATCCTGCGGAAACGGATGGTTTCTTGTTCGCCTGAGTGTGCATGATCCGATCATCGTTCTGAACACAGAAAGCAACGACACAAGCGGAACACTGCAGATATGCAAAGATGTTGCATATGTTCTTTCAAAAGCTGAAAACCTTAATTTGCTTGATATTTCGGCTTTGACCGATTATATAAAATAAAGGAGAAGATAAAATGATCGACAAAATTATTTCCGCATTTTTTGCACTTGTAACCGCTGTTCTCACCCTGTTTTACACACCTACGCCCGTCACAAACATCAACCCCGAAAAGCTTCCCGAAGTAAACAAAACTCAGGATGTTACCGTTATGTCCTACAATGTTTATTACAAGAACCCCGCGGAAAGAGAGGAAATTGTTATTCAGAATATCCGCAATCATGACCCCGATTCTTTCGGTCTGCAGGAGGCTACTCCCGAGTGGATTGATGCGATTGCCGCCGCAATGCCCGATTACGCATATGTAGGCGTTGGCAGAAATCTTGACGGCAGCGGCGAGGCAAGCCCTGTATTCTATAAAAAGGATAAATATGAGCTTATTGATTCAGGCACATTCTTCCTTTCAAAAACTCCCGACAAACCCTCAAGAGGCTGGGATGCAATGTTCAACAGACTTTGTACATATGTTGTTCTGAAAGATAAAACAACCAATTTCTATTATGCTCATTTCAATGCTCACTTTGACCATATGGGCGTTATTTCAAGACTCGAATCCGTTGCGGTTGTGGCTGATAAAATGTCCCGAATCTGCAACACATTCCCCGTTGTTTTCACAGGCGACCTCAACGATTATGAGGGCGGAGATATGTATAACAGAGTGCTTGAAGCAGGTCTCCGCGACACAAAGCATCTGGCCGAAACTGCCGATGACGGACCCACATTCCACGGCTATAACGACCTTTTAACAAAAGAAAAACCCATTGACTTCATTTTCGTCAGCGCAATGGCAACAAATGTTAAAACTTACAAAGTTGACACCACGAAGTATGACGGCGAATTTGCTTCCGACCACCACCCCGTAATTTCAGAAATGACACTTTATAACGATTGAGAGGAGTTTTAAATTATGCTTTTTAAATTCGGACAGATTATAGTTTCCATTCTGCTTACAATTTCATCCCTTTTCACTGTGCAGATACCCCAGACCCCTGTTGAAACAGAACTTCCCCTTGTTGATGTTAACCCTAACCCCATTGCAGAATCCGCTCTTGAGCAGGATATTACGGTTATGTCTTTCAATGTAAAAATCACAGGTGACGGCTTGCTGTCAAATGAAAACAGACTGCCCAAAATCGTCAAAATAATCCGTGATTATATGCCCGATTCATTCGGCCTGCAGGAAGCAGACAAAGAATGGGTTGAAAACATTGCCGCTGAAATGCCTGAGTATGCTCACATTGAAAGATACAGAGATGACGGCATTGAGCTTGGTGAATCAAGTGCAATCTTCTATCTCAAAGATAAGTACGAGCTTATCGATTCAGGTCATTTCTGGCTTTCCGAAACATCCGATGAGCCTTCATTCGGCTGGGATGCCGCTTGCCAAAGAATCACATCCTGGGCAATTCTCAAAAACAAAACAACAGGCTTTACATACGCTCACTTCAACACTCACCTTGACCACGTAGGTGACAAAGCACAGGCTGAATCCGTTGCACTTATCAGCGCAAAGATTGCAGATATTGCGCCCGATATCCCCGTTGTTCTCACAGGTGACTTCAATCTTCGTGAGGGCTCCGGCAACTATGTGAATCTGCTCGCCTGCGGTCTTAATGACACAAAATATCTCGCAGAAGAATACGATGACTGCGCAACATACCACGACTTTAATCCTTTTGTTTTCAACACAAAACCCATCGATTATATTTTCGTCAACGACTATGTTTCATCGGTTAAGTCGAGCAAAGTTGATTCAAGAACGGTAAATCTTATTTACCCCTCAGACCATTTCCCCATCATTGTTGAAATGACACTTTTTAACGGAGGCACAAAATAATGTACAGAGTATTGACATTCAACCTGCTTTGCGCAGGCAAAGGTGAAAGAAAATGGGAAAACAGAGTTCCCAAAGTTGTTAAAATCATCAAAGAGGCAAATCCCGATTCATTCGGCGTGCAGGAAGCTCATTGGGAGTGGATGCAGGCATTGATTGAAAACCTGTCCGAATATGATTATGTCGGTGTCGGCAGAGAAGACGGCGACAAAGACGGCGAATTTTCGGCGGTATTCTATAAAAAGGATAAGTTCAACGCGAGCGAAAGCGGCAACTTCTGGATTTCCGAAACCCCCGAAAAGCCTTCCAAAGGCTGGGATTCAGCCTGCACAAGAATAGCAACCTTTGTTAAGCTGACGGACAAAGAAAACGGCAAGGCTTACGTTCACTTCAACACTCATCTTGACCACCAGGTAGAG
>CALFPM010000193.1 GCA_937919155.1 uncultured Clostridia bacterium | reverse complement strand
AAGAGATTTACATACGGCGGAGATACAGGCAAAGACCAGAGAGTTTATTATTTCAACACAAAGGAAATTCTTGATAACAAGTTCGGCACACCCAATCCCTTTATGTTTGAGGTTGCCAACAAAAGACTTGGTCTCTACCGTTCCGTTCAGGTAAGATGCAACGGTATCTATTCCTACAGAATCACAGATCCTCTTCTTTTCTACACAAAGATTGCAGGCAATGTAGATGATGAATACAGAAGAGAAGAAATCGACAATCAGCTCAAAACAGAGTTCATTTCAGCTCTTCAGCCCGCATTTGCAATGCTCACAGAGCTTGAACTCCGTCCTGCACAGATTCCTGCACACACAACAGAACTCAAAGATGCTCTCAACAAGGCACTTGCAGTTGAATGGACACAGCGCAGAGGTATTTCGGTTGAATCCATCGCACTTAATCCGATTACTCTCACTCCCGAAGATATGCAGAAAATCAATCAGATGGAAGATGCCGCAACAATGGGCTCAAATCCGTTTATGATGGCAGGCAGAATGGCAGATGCACAGGCAAATGCAATGGAAGCAGCCGCCAACAACTCTGCAGGTGCAATGACAGGCTTTATGGGAATGGGTATGGCAATGAATGCAGGCGGTAATTTCAACCCTGCAGCAATGTATCAGGCAGGCGTTCAGCAACAACAGCAGATGGCACAGCAGCAGGCTGCGGCACCCGTACAGTCAGCTCCCGCAGCACCCGCAAACGGTTGGAAATGTGCCTGCGGTGCAACTGTAAGCGGTAACTTCTGCACAGAATGCGGAGCAAAGAAGCCTGCTGAAGAAGGCTGGACTTGTTCATGCGGTGCAGTGAACAAAGGCAAATTCTGCCCCAACTGCGGAGCAAAGAAACCTGAAGGCGCACCTCTTTATCAGTGCGACAAATGCGGCTGGAAACCCGAAGACCCCAAGAATCCGCCCAAGTTCTGCCCCGAATGCGGTGACATCTTCAACGAAAGCGATGCTAAATAATTAAATTGTAATAAATCTATATTTTTAAAGGAGAAAATTATTATGGGACTTTTTGATAAGAAATTTTGTGACATCTGCGGTGAAAAAATAGGACTTCTCGGCAACAGAAAGCTCGAAGACGGCAATATGTGTAAGGACTGCGCAAAGAAGCTTTCACCCTTCTTCAGCGACAGAAGAAGCTCAACAATTG
>CALFPM010000192.1 GCA_937919155.1 uncultured Clostridia bacterium | reverse complement strand
GAGGGCACACCCAGCCTGCATCAACAATGAAAACCTCCGCGCCCATATCGGCGAAGCATTTTGCATATTTTTTTGAGGTTTCAACGGACATATCGTGTTCCGCGCCCATTCCTCCGCCTACAAGACACTCATCGGGAGAAGCTTCGGGTATTGTCAGCACGGATTTGCGGATGTGTGAGTGCATTTCATTCACTGCGCAGTCAAGGTCACCGAGAACAACACCCATATGTACTTCAGGTGAAGTAAAAACGGATTTCGGAGGAATGACCGTGAGGGGGTTGTGTGCGGTGATTTCTGCTTTGAATGAAAGGAGGCTGTCGCTTCTTTCGCGGTCAGCGTGATAATCAACGGTGAAACTGCAACCGCCGCTCCAGCCGATTTGCGAGAAATACATTACACCAGTCAGGTTGTTTCTGATGAAAATAAGGGGGTGTCGGAATCTGTCCCTGCCGAAACGGGTTCTGACCGTCAGTTCTTCGGGGTGCAGGTCGTGCCAGGCAAATTCGCCCTCTCTGCCCCATTTGTCACTTTCAAAATAGCCTGCGGAATAGATTTTGTTCAGGTCATTGCATCCGTAGTGACTGCGGTCTGTTTCTTCAATGCCGCCGCCGAGAAGCACAAGTCTGCTCAGATTAAGATTTGTGTCGGAAAGGTTTTCGATTTCTATATAGCGGCTGAACATCTGCGAGCCGTCAAGAACCGTATGTATTCTGAGTCTTACGGGTTTTATTTCACTTTCAAGAGTGGTTATTGCTTCCAGCGTGCCGTTGCTTTCCGAGGTTTCGAAGCCAATCAGCTTGAGGCGGTAATCAATGCACTGACCGTCAATTTCAATGTTGAAGGATGACGGCTCGTGAAAATCGCGGGGGTCGAGCCATGAGGGACACGCTTCAAGGAGCCCCAAGAGGTAACCCGAGGCGTTGTAACCCGATGAAACTAGAATTCCGTTATAAAAAGTTTCTTCGTAAACAGCAAGACCGCTTCGGTAGCAAAATACGGGATTTTCGCCGTCTGTGCGGTAAGCATCAAAATAATTTTTCATACAATCAAATCCTTACTTTTGTTTTAACGGTGATTTGAACGGTTTAGGTCATTATATCAACATACATAAACATTTGCAACAAAAAACTCCCTTGCCGAGGCAAAGGAGTCTGAATTTTTACCAGTTATACATCTGTTCGGGATTCCTGAAAATATCTTCAAGGCGCTGAATGAAGGGAACAACCTCGCCGAAATCAACCGCTCTGTGGTCAAAAACAAGGTCGATGGGCATTTCGTTGCCCACAACGATGATGTCGTTGCCGTTTTCGTCTTGTTTGATAACGGGCTTTTTCATAATTGTGCCGATGCAGCAAACGAAAACCTGGGGAGGGATGATTGAAAGGAGGGCAACTCTGCCGTTGATACCTCTGATAAGAGAACCGATGTTGGAAATTGTAACCGTGCCCTGCTTTATGTCATAGGCAGTGAGTCTGTCTGTTTCGGGGATTGCGTAGTAGTCCTTTTTTGCCTGACCTGAAAGTGTTTTTATCTTGTGCTTGCCTGTCTTTGCACCGACAAGGCGGAGAACAGCCTGCTTGATTTTGCCCTTTTTGAGCTTTTCAATGGTATCGTTGAACGAAACAGAGAACATAACCTCAGTCAAGTCGGTATTGTTGATTTTTCTGCCTACATCGGCTACATACTCGGCAAGCTCAACAAGATTTTTGTTGCCGATGTCGTGAAGGTTAATCGTCATCATTTCGCCGTTGGGGAGAATCCAGGTCATGCCTGCGTGGATTTCGTCCCACTCGGTAACCTCGCCCCTGACCAGTTTGCGGTTGAACTTGATGTGAGCGTTAAGCTGGGGAGCAGCCTTGAATGCTTCTGCAAGAGCTTTGAGCATAACCGTGTTGACGGTCAGCTTTACGGGGAATTTGCCCGAAGCATTAAGCTCCTTGACAACATTCATAAAATCCGTGACTTCAGGTTCGTAGATAAAAGAAGTGTGCGGGATTGTTTCCCAGCTTTCCGAAGTCATATTTGCAACGATTTTTCTTGCGATTCCGAAATGCTTTACTTTTGTGGGTTTCATTGTTTTTCCTCCGTTTTATGAATCGGGTAAATATTATCCTGATCACAAAAATTTTATCACACAACCCTCAAACTATAATTCTTTAAAGGAATTATAATATTTTTTACATTTATTTCATTAAATTCGTTCCTGCACTTCACAAATGAAGGCATTTATGGTAAAATAACTATTTGGAATATAATACTCGAAAGGGTTTGATTATGAAAAATTTGTTTAAATATCTGAAAGGCAGCCGTGCTTTGTGCGTGCTGGCACCGTTGTTCAAGATGTTTGAGGCAATTCTTGAACTTTTTGTGCCTCTTGTGGTTGCCGAGATAATTGACACGGGAATTGCAAACAGGGACACTTCATACATACTCAGAATGTGCGGCGTTCTTGTTCTTTTGGCGGCAGTTGGTCTCGGATTTTCGCTCACGGCGCAGTTTTTTGCCGCAAAAGCATCCGTAAGCTTTGTGAAAAGGCTTAAACATGCTTTGTTTGAGCATATCAGCAGACTTTCCTACGAAAAAACAGATTCATCGGGCACTGCCACTCTTATAACCCGTATGACAGGTGATATGGACAGCGTGCAGAGCGGACTCAATCTCACTCTGCGTCTGCTTCTGCGTTCACCTTTTGTTGTTATCGGTGCAATGGTAATGGCATTTACTGTTGATAAGAATGCGGCAATGACATTTGTCGTGGTCATTCCGTTTCTCTCAATTGTTGTTTTCGGAATAATGTTTTACTGCATTCCTTTCTATAAAAAAGTCCGTCTTGCGCTGGACAAAGTGCTTTGCACGGCAAGAGAAAGTCTCACGGGTGCAAAGGTGATCCGCGCATTCTGCAAAGAGAATGAGCAGGTTGAAGAATTCAGAGAGCGCAACGATTCGCTCACTGCAATTCAGGAATTCACGGGCAGAATATCGGCGCTGATGAATCCTGTTACCTGCGTTATTATCAACATCGGAATTGCAGTGCTTATCTACAAAGGTGCAATCAGAGTTGAGGCGGGTCTTATAACTCAGGGTGCGGTTGTTGCACTCTATAACTATATGTCACAAATTCTTGTTGAGCTTGTGAAATTTGCAAGCCTAATAATCAGCATCACAAAATCAGTTGCCTGTGCAGGCAGAATCGGTGCGGTGCTTGAAACTCCCGCGGAGGAGCAGGGCGGCAGTGCCGAATATAACGCAAAAAGTGAAAATATTGTTGAATTCCGCAATGTTTCATTTGCATACGCAGGTGCGGGCGAAACCTCTCTTGATAACATCAGTTTTGCCGTTAAAAAAGGTGAAACCGTTGGAATTATCGGCTCAACAGGTTCAGGCAAGACAACGCTTGTCAATCTTATTCCTGCCTTTTACAGAGCGACCTCGGGTCAGGTGCTTGTGGGCGGTGCGGATGTGAATGAGCTTTCCCTTGAAGAATTGCGTTCAAAAATAGCGGTTGTGCCTCAGAAATCCGTGCTTTTCAAAGGCACTGTCAGAGATAATATGCGCTGGGGCAAAGAGAATGCAACCGATGAGGAAATAATGAATGCTCTTGAAATTGCTCAGGCTAAGGACTTCATTATGAAAAAAGACGGAGTGCTTGATGCACCCGTTGAGCAGGGCGGCAGAAATTTCTCCGGCGGTCAGCGTCAGCGCCTTGCGGTTGCAAGAGCAATTATCAAAGATGCGGATATACTTATTCTTGATGACAGTTCAAGTGCTCTCGACTATGCAACGGATGCCGCAATGCGCAAGGCAATTGCACAGAATCAGGGCGACACCGTGGTGTTCATCGTTTCTCAGCGCACTTCCTCGATTATGCATGCCGATAAAATTATTGTTCTTGATGACGGTTCGGCAGAAATCGGAACTCACGCCGAATTGCTGAAGACTAACGATGTCTACAGAGAAATCCATCTTTCGCAGTTTGATGAGGAGGATGCGGTATGAAAAAGAAAGTGAATAAAAGCACTCTGAAAAGAGTTTTGTTTTATGTGGGAAGATATAAGATTCATCTTGCCGTTTCCGTTGTTCTTGCGGCTTTCAGCGTTGCGGTCAGTCTTTATATTCCCGTGCTTGCAGGCGGTGCGATTGATAAGATTGCAGGTGCAGGCAGAGTTGATTTTGCCGCGCTGATGCCTTATCTTTACAAAATTGCCGTGCTTGCTTTGGTTGCCGCGGCGGCTCAGTGGGTTATGAACACTCTCAACAACAGAATAACATTCCGCGTTGTGCGTGATATACGCAACGCGGCTATGGAAAAGATTCAGATTCTGCCTCTGAGTTACATTGATTCAAAGCCTGCGGGCGAAACTGTAAGCCGCATTATTTCCGATGCCGACCAGTTTGCAGACGGTCTGCTGATGGGATTCACACAGCTTTTCACAGGTGTTGTCACAATTGCAGGCACACTCGGATTTATGCTGGCAATCAATTGGAAAATCACCCTTGTTGTGGTTATTCTTACACCTCTTTCGCTGTTCGTTGCAAGATTTATTGCAAAGCACACCCATTCAATGTTCAGAATGCAGGCGCAGACTCGAGGCGAGCAGACGGCTTATACCGAAGAAACCGTGGGTAACAAAAAGGTTGTAACCGCTTTTTCGAGAGAAGAAAAATCTCTTGAGGAGTTTGATGAAATCAATGAAAGATATGCAAAATATTCATTGAAAGCCATATTTTTTTCATCACTCACAAATCCCTGCACACGATTTGTAAACAGCGTGGTTTATGCGGCGGTGGGTTTTGCAGGTGCATTTGCCGTTGTGAATAACACAATCACGGTGGGCGAGCTTTCCTGTTTCCTCAGCTATGCAAATCAGTACACAAAGCCTTTTAACGAAATTTCGGGCGTAATTGCTGAATTGCAGAATGCTCTTGCCTGTGCCGAAAGACTTTTTGAACTTGTTGAGCAGACTCCTCAGACTCCCGATGCTCAGGATGCGGCAGTGCTTGAGGCTGTTGAGGGTAATGTTACTCTTGAGAATGTTGCATTTTCATATTCCAAGGACAGGGAGCTTATCAAGAATCTCAGTCTGTCGGCGGAAAGCGGCAGCAGAGTTGCAATTGTAGGTCCCACGGGCTGCGGAAAAACAACGGTTATTAATCTGCTGATGCGTTTCTATGATGTTGATGAGGGCAAAATCTCGGTTGACGGTGTTGATATCAATAAAGCAACCAGAGAAAGTCTTCGCAGAAGCTACGGAATGGTGCTTCAGGATACCTGGCTCAAGGAAGGCACGGTCAGAGAAAATATTGCAATGGGCAAGCCTGATGCCACGGATGAGGAGATTATTGAAGCGGCAAAGGCGGCGCACGCTCACAGCTTTATCAAGCGTCTGCCCAATGGCTATGATACCGTTATTTCCGATGAGAATTCGGGCCTTTCTCAGGGACAGAAGCAGCTTCTCTGCATCACAAGAGTTATGCTCTGCCTGCCTCCCATGCTTATTCTTGATGAGGCAACTTCATCCATCGACACAAGAACGGAAATCCGCATTCAGAAAGCTTTCGGCAAAATGATGCAGGGCAGAACAAGCTTTATCGTTGCCCACCGACTTTCCACAATCAAAAATGCGGATGTAATCCTTGTTATGCGTGACGGCAACATCGTTGAGCAGGGAAGTCATACGGAGCTTATGGAAAAGGGCGGTTTCTACAGCGAGCTTTACAACAGCCGTATGGATGCAACTGCATAAAACATTCTTAAACAAGGCGGTTTGCGCGGAAAATATCCGTTGCGAGCCGCTTTTTCGTTATTTTGGTTGACAAAAACGCTTTAATATGGTAATGTAATACCGCAATAATAAAATAAAAGGAGTCCGAAACTATGAAAAAGATTTTAGCACTCATTCTTGCAGGTCTTATGCTTTTCTCACTTGCAGCCTGCGGCGGCAACACCACAACAGACGAAAAAACAACAGATGCTCCCGTTGACGAAGCAAAAGAAACAGTTGTTGTAGGTTACACAATTTATGAACCCATGAACTATCTTGACGAAAACGGCAAGCTTGTCGGCTTTGACACAGAGCTTGCAGAAAAAGTTTTCGGCAACCTCGGCTATGAAGTTATCTTCCAGGAAATCGAGTGGAGCAGCAAGTACACAGACCTTGATTCAGGCACAATCGACTGCGTATGGAACGGTTTCACAGCTAACACAGCTGATGATGACGGCGTTCTCCGTTCAGAAAAAGTTGACTTCTCATATAACTACATGGAAAACCGTCAGGTAGTTGTTGTAAAGGCTGATTCAGGCATTGCTGCTGCAGCAGACCTCAACGGCAAGTTCGGTGTTGCAGAAAGCGGCTCAGCAGGCGAAGCATATGCAAAGGAATTCGAAGGAACAGCATTCAAGGGCTTCATCAAGCAGACAGAATGTCTCACAGAAATCAGCGCAGGCACAGCAGATTTCGCAGTTGTTGACGCACAGCTTGCAAAGAGCTACGTAGGCAAGGGCGACTATGCAAACCTTAAGGTTGTTGATGAACTTTCAAGTGATGTTGAATTCTACGCAATCGGTTTCAAGAAGGGCAGCATGCTCACTGCAAATGTTAATGAACAGCTTGAAGCTCTTGCAGCAGACGGCACAATCTCTGCTCTTGCAGAAAAGTACGGCGTTGCAACAACAGCTATCACAGATTTCTCAGACCAGAAATAATTACATAAAGATATACCAATTGGAGTTTTAATATGTCCTTTTTAGAAGTCACGGCTTTTTTGTTCGACGGCTTTAAAATATCTTTGCTTATCTTTGCGGTGACGCTGCTTTGCGGCGCACCGCTTGGTTTGCCTATAGCCTTTTGTTCCATGAGCCGTTTCAAAGTTGTCAAGTCAATAACAAAGGTGATTGTCTGGATTGTCAGAGGTATTCCGTTGATGCTTCAGATTTTCATAATCTATTATGTGCCCGGTCTGCTGTTTGATTATCAGCTTTTCGGCAAGATTGACCGTTTTATGTTTATTGAATACGGCATTGCCGATGCGGGCAGAGTCACCGCCGTTCTTATTGCATTCACCCTTAACTACGCTTGCTATTTTTCGGAAATATACAGAGGTGGTATTGAAAGCATACCCCGCGGTCAGTATGAGGCGGGTCAGGTGCTCGGTCTGAGCAGATCGCAGATTTTCAGAAAAATCATTCTTAAGCAGGTTGTCCAGCGCATTGTTCCGCCTATGTCAAATGAGATTATTACTCTCATCAAGGATACCGCCCTTGCAAACTGCATTATGGTTTGCGAGATAATCAAAAACGCAAAAGAACTTGCGGCAACAAAGGCTATGATCTGGCCCTTGTTCTTCACAGGTGTGTTCTATCTTGTTTTTGTCGGTATTCTTACGGTTGTTCTTAACAAGGTGGAAAAGAAACTCAGCTATTTCAGGAGTTAAATTATGGCAATACTTGAAGTAAGAAATCTCTATAAAAGCTTTGGAAGCAACAATGTTCTCAAGGGTATTGATTTTGACCTTGAAGAAGGCAAGGTGCTTTCAGTCATCGGCTCATCAGGCAGCGGCAAAACCACTCTGCTCCGATGCATAACCTCGCTTGAAACAGCTGATAAAGGTCAGATAACCGTTAACGGCAATGTGGTTTTTGACAGCGAAAATCAGCATAAATTCACAAAGGAAGAAATTCGCAGGAACCGTCTTTCTGTTGGTCTTGTATTTCAGGATTTCAACCTTTTTCCTCAGTATACGGTTCTCAAAAATGTTACTCTTGCCTGTGAACTTCATGCAAAGAAAACTCCAGAATGGAAGCATAACAAAAAGCAGATTCTCGAAGAAATTGAAGCAAATGCAAAGTCAATTCTTGCAAAGGTGGGCCTTTCCGAAAAGCTGAACTCATATCCCTGCGAGCTTTCGGGCGGTCAGAAACAGCGTGTTTCAATCGCAAGAGCACTTGCAATGAATCCCAGTATCCTTTTCTTTGATGAACCCACATCTGCCCTTGACCCCACAATGGTAAGTGAGGTGCTGGCTGTTATAAGAAACCTTGCCCAGCAGGGGATGACAATGATAATTGTAACCCATGAGATGGAGTTTGCCCGCAACGTGGCCGACCGCATTATCTTCATGGCGGACGGCGTGATCGAGGAAATGGGAACGCCCGAAGAAGTGTTCAATCATCCCAAGAGCGACAAGACCCGCGCTTTCTTGGCGGCGGGAGAGCTGTAAGATGAAAGGGGATCGGCTATGGGAACGATTTTGATCATACTTGCGGGCATTGCGTTGTGCGGCGCTCTCGTTCTTCTCATGGTCTGCTGTGTCCTGCTTGATAAGAGCAACAAGCAAGCAAAGGAACGCGCGGCTCTTGCCCCGACGGACGAAGCCCCGCAGCAAGAAACGTTTGACGCTTCGGTGGTCGATCTGCAGTGCCGCGTGGTGACGCTGGGAGAGCGTTCTGTCAAGACGGTGAGTGAGTATCTCGTTTTCTTTCAGCGGACGGACGGTACGGTGTGCCGCTATCCCGTGTCGGAGGAATTTTACTCGGGCTTTGAGATCGGGCAACGCGGAAGCGTCAGCGTGATCGACGGTGCTGTATATGCCTTCCGGCTTGAAGACGAGAATATTGTAGAATAAGCAGAGAAGGACACGTTGTGTGTCCTTCTTTTCTAATCGTTACAAAATTAACAAAAACAACAAAAATCTCCCCGCGTTTCCATACAAAAAGACCAAAAATGGCGCCGAAAAGCATTGACAATAGCGCCGAAATATTATATAATATAACTGTTGATATATAACTTGGAGGTTATGTTATATGAAAAAGTTGATTATCATTACTTCAATTTTGCTTCTGATGTCAATTGTTATTTTAGCAGTTCCTTCCTGATAAACCTCGATGGCTTGAGTAAGGCCGCTACCTGATACTGTTATTGTGGCTTCACGGGGACTGGGATTGGAATTCTTCGCTGCTTCAATAGTCAACGAACCATTGCCATTTCCTTTCCATGGACTAACACTAAGCCAGTCGCCACCACCTGCTACCTGTACCTCCCAATCAATGTTACTGGTGACATCGACGGTAAAACTTCCACCAAAAGGATTATAACG
>CALFPM010000191.1 GCA_937919155.1 uncultured Clostridia bacterium | reverse complement strand
GTATATCTTACTTTTTTTGAACGGTTCAATTCGTCGGAAGATTACTAATCTTATGCCCGTAAGAACGGTATCTTCAGGCCTGAAGATACCGTTCTTATAATGCACTCAAAAGGTCCGTTGGAAGTGTAGAGAATAAAAATGTCAATATGTTTTGTTTTTTGATTGCTTTATGTTAATTTTGTGGTCGAAAAAGAATGTTTGAAGTGTTATGGGGGCAAAAAATAGTAATACAGAAGAGTTCATCATAAAGGCAAAAATGGTTCATGGGGATAAATATGATTATTCTCAAGTCGTTTATGTGAAGAATTCCGTAAAAGTGAATATTATCTGTAAAGAACATGGAATCTTTATGCAAACTCCACAATGCCATATTAAAGGTAGCGGCTGTCCTATATGTGCAAGGCACATAAAATACACTAAAGAAGTTTGTCAAAATGAAGCAAACAAATATGCCACACGCGGAGAATTCAGGAAAAACAGTCCAGAAATATACAGTGTAGCATGTTCCAAACATTGGCTTGAAACAGGATGCAGACGGGGTATGGTACTGGACTCTTGACGGCGAGCCGCTTAAGGATGCTGATGGTAATACAGTTGCATATTACGACTCCCACAATATTGTGAGTTTGGAAGGTACGAACTATTTCTGGACGTGTTTCGGAGAGAATACTGTGTCCAATCGAAAAGATGATGGAAAAGCTGGGCATTTACTGGACAGCGGTTTTCGGAAACCACGAAACAAGAGAGGACAGGGGATTCTACAAATATCTGCTTCTCAAGAGCTTCTGTGACTATGACCACTGTCTTTGCAAATTCGGTCTCGAAGAGCTTTTCGGCTACGGCAACTACACTGTGAATATTCTCGGCAAGGGCGGCAAGCTCCTGAAATCCCTTTTCTTCCTTGATTCGGGCAGAGATATTCTTGACCGCGACCGCAAAAAATACGGCATTCCCGATGATATGAAGGGTTACGATTTCCTCAAAACAGAGCAGATTGATTTCTACAAAAACGAAGTTGACAAATTTTCAAAGCAGTACGGCACTGCGGAATCTTTCCTCTATTTCCACATTCCCGTTGTTGAATATTCCAAAGCTTTCAAGGAAGATGAAAACGGCAGATACATACCCTCAGGCGAATGCGAGATTCTTTACGGCGAACAGTACGAAAGTGTCGGCTCATCAAGCTTCAACAGCGGTATGTTTGATGCAGTTCTTGAAAAAGGCGGCAAAGCCATTTTCTGCGGACACGACCATGTTAATGACTGGTGCGCAATCTACAAAGGTGTTCACCTTGTTTATAACCTCCCCGGCGGATACGCCTGCTACAACATGGGCGATAAAACCGGCAAACCCGAAACCGAATGGGTTGAGGGTGTTACCGTAACAACAATACACAGTGACGGCTCATTTGACATTCATCCAAGATACAACAGAATTTTTCTGTAAGGTGAGATTAAATTGATAATTTATCTTATTACCCTTGCGGCGGTTTGCCTTTACGGCATCCGTCTGAAGGGCAAAAACGGATTTGAGGACTATATGTCCCTGCAAAAAACAGGTTCAATCAAAGGCATATTCGTAATCATTGTTCTTTTTTCGCACATCAGGCAATACATTGCCTACGACCCCGCCCCTTTCAACGCTCCTTTCCAGAAGTTTCTGTGGGCAATCGGTCAGCTCATGGTTGTTGCCTTCCTCTTTTATTCGGGTTACGGCGTTGCCCTCGGTCTGAAAAACAAGGATGGCTATGCAAAAACCCTGCCGAAAAGCAGAATTCTGAAAGTGTTCATCCACTTTGACATTGCGGTTCTTCTTTTCTGGGTAACGGGACTTATCCTCGGCAAAAATTATCCCGCAAAGCGCGTGCTTCTTTCGCTTATCGGAATGGATGCACTGGGCAACAGCGTGTGGTTCATTTTCGATATTATTATTCTTTATTTCCTTGTATTTATTGTTTTTACCTTTGCCAAAAAGCATATGGTTGCAGGCACGGCGGTGTTGACTCTGCTTTCAATCGCCGCAACGGTTGCAATTTATCTCTGGAAAAGGGATCAAAACTGGTGGTATGACACAATAATGTGCTTCCCTCTTGGCATGTGGTATGCCCTTGCGAAACCTTACATCGACAAGGCTCTGCTCAACAGTCCTGCAAAATGGGCGGTAACAACGGCAGTCACTCTTGCGGCATTCCTCACGCTTCATCATTTTGCAGACGGCGGATACAGAATAATATTTATTTTTGAATCGCTTGTTTTTGCCCTGCTGATGTCACTGATTTCAATGCGTGTAAGCATCAACAACAACATTCTGCAATGGTTCGGCAAAAGAGTTTTCGGAATCTATATTCTGCAAAGAATTCCTATGCTTATTCTTTATCATTACGGTGCACAGGAAAATACATTTCTCTTTGCCGCCGTCAGCTTTGCAGCAACAATAGTTATGGCAGAAATTTTTGAGAGGGCAATGGATAAACTTGATGTTGCACTTCGATTAAGTAAAAAAAGATAAAACAAACGGTCACTTCAAATGAAGTGACCGTAATTTTTTATCCTCTGCTTTTGACAAGTTCTTTATAATGGTTGCCTTTATGCTCAAAGTCCCTATATACATTATAGCTCGATGCTGCGGGCGACATTATGCAGCTTTTGCCCTTGCGGGTGAATTTGAATGCGGCATCAACCGCCTGCTCCATGTCCTCAGCAATAACAATATTCTTTGTGCATCCTCTTTCAAGCAGGATGTTGCAAAGATTTGTGCCCGTATCGGGCAGACCGATGAGGTTTCTCACCTTGCAGGTTTCAAGATATTTTTCAAAGCCTGTGTAGTCAATTCCTCTGTCCATTCCGCCGAAAATAAGAGTGTCAACATCGCCCAATGCCTCAACGGCACATTCAACGGCGTGAGGAATTGTTGCAATTGCATCGTTATAGAATTTAATGCCCTGATATTCGCCGATAGGCTCCATTCTGTTTTCAATACCCTTGAAATTCTTAACCGCTTCAAGAATATCCTCATTGCTTATGCCCAGACACCTTGCGGCCGTTGCGGCAAGGCACACATTCTGTCTGTTGTGCAGACCCTTGAGTCTTTCATTTGCGCCAGCAGCGGCAATAATTTCCGCATCCTCTTTGCCGCCGTCAAGGCAAACTCGGAGCACTGTTGAGCAAGAGTTTGAGAAGTTATAATATTTATCGAAATCCTGCTGAGCGTTGCAGATGAAATAATCGCAACCCGTCTGATGGCGGATAATGTTCAGCTTTGCGGCAACATAGCCGCCGAAGCCGTTGTAATGGTCAAGATGCTCAGGATAAATATTGGTCATAACCGCAACATGGGGAGATGCGGTTGTGAATTCGAGCTGATGCGAGGACATTTCAATAACCGCAACCTCAGTTTCACCCTCTGCAAGGTTATCAAGCACAGGCACACCGATATTGCCGATAAGGCTGACCGTTTTGCCCGACTGCTTCACCATTTCATAAATAAGAGTTGATGTTGTTGTTTTGCCCTTTGTGCCCGTGATTCCCACACAGATGCACTTTGAGAAGCGCAAAAACAAATCGGTCTGGCATGTAACCTCAACACCCTCGGGCACAGTTACATCTCTGAATGACATTCCGGGGGTTTTGATAACCGTGTCATACTGCCCGATTGCATCAAGATAATTCTCGCCGCAATGGAGAGTCACATTTTCGTCATTAAGGTCAAGGTCGCGTCTGTCCGCAATTCCGATGTGTTTGTCGGGCAGATTCCTCCTGATTACATCATATGTCGAGCGGCCTTCCCTGCCGAAGCCGAGAATAAGCACATTGCGCTCATTAAAATATTCAATCAACTGCTGAAACATATTTCACGCATCCTCCTGAATTCAGATACCTTTTCATTATATCAAACTATTGCAGCATATTCAAGAAAAAAACAAAGAAAAAAACGGCCTGCCGTGCAGACCGCTTTGTTTGAATATGTTGCTTTTGATTTTATCAGAAACCGAAATTTGCTTCAAGCCACTGGTTAACTGCCTGCCAGATGGGGTTCAATACGGGAGCAAAGAATGTGAGAAGACTTGCAATATAGTCAAGGTTAAGTGACTTGAGGTCAAGATTTGCAAGCATCTCGAACATTGTGAAAATAAGTTCCTGAATTCCTGTGGTATCAATATTCATTATTGTATCCCCCTTTAAAAATTGATATGCATTACTGCATGCACATTATAAACCATCGCCGTTGCATTGTCAACAGTCAATAGTTGAACAAATTGTAACAAATTCCGCAAGATTACTCCACGCAATATTTCTGGTATCTGTCAATCATCGTAACATCAGCCACAAGTTCAAAGTAGAGTCCGTCTGCTCTGTATTCCTCAAAATTGATAACGCTGTCCTTGCGGAGAATTGCCGCCGCGCCGCCGTCCGAATAGGGAATGAGCATTTTCGCCCTTGCTCTTGTGGGAGGCAATGCTTTTGCGATTGCATCAAGAAGCTTTTCAAAGCCTTTCTCTTCAAGCGCGGAAATCATAACCGCGTTGGGTTCGAGAATGAAATTATCTTTTGCTTCAGGCTTGTCACACTTGTTGAAAACCGTAACAACGGGTTTGCCTGCGCAGCCAAGCTCATCAAGAAGCGCCTTTGTCACGCTGATATGCTCGGCACACTCGGGGTCCGATGCATCGCAAACATTAAGAATAACCTTTGCGCATGCCGCCTCCTCAAGGGTTGATTTGAATGCCTCCACAAGATGGTGGGGCAGACGGCGGATGAATCCGACAGTATCAATAAGCATAACTTTTCTGCCATCAGGCAAGGTGAGCGCTCTTGATGTGGGGTCAAGAGTTGCAAAAAGCTTGTCCTGAGCAAGAACACCTGCCTGAGTGAGCGCATTCATAAGAGTTGACTTGCCTGCATTTGTGTAGCCGACAATAACAACGGTTTCAACTCCGTCTTTTTCACGCCTTGCCCTTGCAAGACTGCGCCTTTTTTCAAGAGCTTCAAATTCTTCTTCAAGAGATTTGATTCTGCGCCTGATATGGCGTTTATCCGACTCAAGCTTTGTTTCACCGGGACCTCTTGTGCCGATACCGCCGCCAAGCCTTGAAAGCTTGACGCCCTGACCCGTAAGTCTGGGCAACGAATAGCGAAGCTGAGCAAGCTCAACCTGAAGCTTACCTTCGTTGCTCCTTGCCCTTTCGGCAAAAATATCAAGGATGAGTGTTGTTCTGTCAATAACCCTTATCTTGGTTGCTTTTTCAATGTTGCGAAGCTGTGCGGGAGAAAGCTCGCTGTCTGCAATAACAAGGTCAATTTCATTGCCCTCGCAGAATTCCGCAAGTTCCTCCAATCTGCCCGAGCCGAGAAAAAGAGCGTTGTCCGGCTTGTCTCTTTTCTGCCACAGTCTGCCGACCACTTCGGCACCCGCTGTTTTCGCAAGCTCTTCCAACTCATCAAGAGAGGTTTCGCAATCATATTCACCCGTGTCAACGGCAATAAGCACCGCCTTTTCGGGTTCCTGTTTGTTTTCGTAAAAATCCATAGATTCACCCTGCATTTATTATGCCCAAAAGGTCAGCCGCAGAAACTCACGGCTGACCTTTTAATCAGTTAATTTTTATAGAATCAGCGGCAATAATTGCGCCTTCACCCGTATAGGTGATTGTCACATTGTCACCCTTGTTGAGGATAACAACTGTTTCATCCTTTGCAGCTGTGATTGAGAAATAAGCTGCATTGGAATCAAGCTTGATATAATAGTAGCTGTCGCCGCCCTTGACCGCTGTTCTGATTTCAGCGATTGCACCTGTTGCAGTAAGCTTTTCAACAACGGGAGTTTCCTCCTGGTTGTCGGGGTTAACGGGATCAACAACCTGGCTGGGATCGATATCAACCTTGATACCGCTTTCCTTAAGAGCCGCAACATAGCTTGCAAGGCACTTTGAAAGATCTGTGCCCGTTGCACCCATCTTATTGTTGTTATACTGAGCAACATTGATAAGGGCATACTGCTGAACGATGTTGTTGGTGGGGTCCTTAAGTGACATAAAGTAAGTGGGTTCACCGCCGATGTTGAGAAGCAGGGGGAATGTTGCACTGTAGCCAAGGTCCTTAACGCGGCCTTCAGCTGCCTGCTGTGCCGAATATTCGGTACCGCCGGTAACTCTGTAATAAACAGCAGTCTTTGTTCTCTGGTTGATGAGAATAAAGCCTGTGATTGACTGGTCGGATGTGACCGAAGTAACACCTGTGTACATCCATACGTCATCGTCTTTTGCAAGGTAGTTATAGTTTGCTGTGGTTGTGATTACGTTTCTCTGGCCGAGAATTGAGTTCCAGAAACCGTCCTGATACTTGCCGTAGAAGTTATACTGCTGAACAAGAAGGTCTGAATCGTAAATTCTGTCGAGCCACTGAAGATCAGGGTCAGCCTTGATTTCGTCAATTGTGTAATAAGCGCTCTCGCCTGTTGCGCTGTCTGCCTTAACCACAACTGCACCGATAACATCTGTGCCGCCGAAAAGACCGATGGTGTTGTCAAGGCGTGCACAAATCCAATAGGGATTGCCGTTATCATCAATTTCAAATGTTGCTTCGGCAAACATATATGTGGGATACTCAAAACGGAGATGACGCTTGAGAAGCTTGTTGAAATGTTCTGCAGGCGAATACTTGATTCCGTTCTCAACCTCAACAAACTGTGTGGATTCGTTTGCCATATCAATGATAACATATCCGGGCAGACCGTTTCTTGTGTTTGTGAACCACTTGATGATGTTATCATACTTCAGAGGAGCAACTCTTACGGGTGTGTCCTTGTAGTTAATCTGTGTGTACTGAGGATAAATTGCAAACTGTGAAACATAGCCCTTTTCCTCAAGAACACCGAGAGCTCTTGTGGCAAGCTGTGCAGCTGCATCTTCGTCCAGCTTGGGGATAACGCTGAAACTCTCAGCATCTTCCTCAGGAATATCCTCGGAGAAATTGCTGTCTGTTCTTACTTCAATAATCTCGCTGTAGCTTGAAGCTCTGAAAAATTCGCTTGAAACAAGGTATCCGATACCTACCGCAACAACAAGAATACCGATGATTATGCCGGGAACGATTGCATGCTTCTTAACATAAGGAATGTATTCGGGTTTTGCCATAACATTGGCAAAAAGTCCGTTGAACACAACATATGAAGCGGCAACCATGCCGATGTAAAGATAGAAATCGTATGCCTTGAAGTTTATCGCAGGCATCATCACATAAAAAGCAACCACGGCAAAAACAAGAGTGCAAAGAATGCTGATGATTGTTTTGAGAACTGCCTTCTCGGGAGGAATCACAATCTCGCTTTTTCCGCCGCCGTTTTTCTTGGAAAAATCAACTTTGATGGGGTCCATTGGTTCATCTCCTTAAATGTGTTATCATACAGTATAACCTATTTACCCGAATAATACAAGTGTTTTTTGTTAACAATGTGGTTTGACATATTATTGCTCATTGTGATATTATGTATGTGTATATTGTAAAAATAAAAAGAGGTGTGTTTATGTTCGCAGATTACATCGATACCATTGCTCCCGTTATCAAAGCAGACGAAGAAGTTGGCCTTGCAATGCAGGCTGAGCTTAACAGACAGAGAAGAAATCTTGAACTCATTGCATCGGAAAACATTGTTTCACCCGCAGTTATGGCTGCAATGGGCAGTGTTCTCACAAATAAATATGCCGAAGGCTATCCTTCAAAGAGATATTACGGCGGCTGCGAATGTGTTGACGTTGTTGAAACAATCGCAATCGAAAGAGCAAAAAAGCTTTTCGGCGCAGAAGCGGCAAACGTTCAGCCTCACTCAGGCGCTCAGGCAAACATGGCGGCTTATGCGGCAATCCTTGAACCCGGCGATGTTGTTATGGGCATGAATCTTGCTCACGGCGGTCACCTCACTCACGGCTCACCCGTCAACGCAAGCGGCAAGCTTTATAAGTTTGTTCCCTACGGTGTTAACGATGACGGTTTCATTGATTATGATGAGCTTGAAAAAACTGCGAACGAAATCAAGCCCAAGCTTATTGTTGCCGGCGCATCGGCATACCCCAGAGTCATTGACTTCGAGCGCATCGGCAAGATTGCGAAGTCAATCGGTGCTTACTTTATGGTTGATATGGCACACATCGCAGGTCTTGTTGCTGCAGGACTTCACCCCTCACCCGTGCCCTATGCCGACATAGTAACCACCACCACACACAAGACACTCAGAGGACCCAGAGGCGGTCTTATTCTTTCAACCGCAGAGCTTGCTCCCGCCATCAACAAGGCAATCTTCCCCGGCAATCAGGGCGGTCCCCTTATGCACATCATTGCCGCAAAGGCAGTTTGCTTCGGCGAGGCGCTTGACCCCTCATTCAAGGTTTATCAGGAAAACATCGTAAAGAACGCGGCGGCTCTTGCAAAGGGACTTCTTTCAAGAGGAATCAATCTTGTTTCAGGCGGCACAGACAACCACCTTATGCTTGTTGACCTTCGCTCAATGGGCATCACAGGCAAGGAGCTTGAACACAGACTTGACGAGGTTTATATTACCGCAAATAAAAACGCTATTCCCAACGACCCCGAGAAGCCTTTCGTAACAAGCGGCATCAGACTCGGCACAGCGGCTGTTACATCAAGAGGTCTTAACGAGGCTGATATGGACAAAATTGCAGAGTTTATTTATCTCTGCGCAACAGACTTTGAAAACAGTGCAGAAAAAATCAGGGAAGGCGTTAACGAAATCTGTCAGCGCTACCCCATTTATGAATAATTGATATCAAACGCCAAAACAGTTTGCATGGGAAATCAACCTGTGCAAGCTGTTTTTATTATTTCATAAGAATTATAATCAATATATATACGCACTTTACCGTCAGCATAACTGCAAAAAGCAAGGATACACAGTCTTTCCCTGCCGTCAAACTCCTCAAGACACAGCGCCGACTTTTCCAAGCTGACATTTTCGGGCAAAAGTCCGCTGATATCAGGCATTTCACCGCCGTAAACATCCGTGCGGTAATTTCTGATGTATTTCTCCCCGTCAAAATAAGTAATTCCGCCGCTTGAAAGACAAACTCCCACCCTGACCGAAGCCGTCATCAGCAAAACGCCGTTAATTTCCGGAGCAAGAGTGAAATCCGAAGTGAAGGCATAGGTTTCGGATGTTACCGCTTTCAGGTTGCCGTATCCGCACTTACGGGAAAAATCTTTTGCCTTTTCAGCGGCATCTGACTCCGTCAGCACCTTTTCGGCACAAGGAAGCGGATTAATATAACGCATCACGGCGCCGCCCTGCCTGCAAATCTCAATTGCCGTGTCGCCGTGATAAAGGTAATAGGCAAGTTCTCCGCTCTCCCCCTCGCGCCAAAGCACGGATTCAACTCCTGTCAGATTTTCCGCAATATCTTTTGCCTGTTCAAGAGTCAGTCTGCTTTTTTTCTCAAGAAAATTCGAGACTCTCGCGCCCGCTGCTTCGGCACCGAAAAGAGCGTCCTCACTGCCGTTTGAATAGTCAAGATAATTCTCAAAAAATGGTATTTCTGTTTTTCGATAAATGCTGCCGAATTCGCTCAGGCGGAACTGACCGTTCATCCCCGCAACGGAAAGGTCGCTGAGATGATAATATATTTCCTCGGCATAGTCGGAAAGCTCTGCGGCTTTTTTTCTTTCATTTTCACTGCCCGAAAAAGTTTGAGAAAAATCATAAACATAATCTGTGAATCTGCTTAAGTTTTCAATCCTTGCAGGTTCAAAACATGCCATGCTTCCCCGTGCACCCAATGCCCGCGAACCCACATAATTTGCGCTGTCTTCAACAGACTCACCGACCGAAACGGAAAGAAGATTCAGTCCTCCGCTGATTTCATGCATATATTCACAAAGAGAATTAATCCCCTCAAATCTCACCCGTTCAAGTACGGCTTCATATGAAGCCTTTGCACGGAACGAAAAATAACCCGTTGCGGAAATCACAACACATGCCGCAATCAGGTAGCAAACCGTTCTTATAAATTTTCTTCTCTTTACAGACATAAAAAATCACCCTTCACTATAATTGTGGAGGGTGATTTGATTTTTATACAAGGAAAATTATTTTACAAGTAAGCTTTCACCTGTCATCTGTGCAGGCTGCTCAACACCCATAATGTCAAGCATTGTGGGAGCGATATCGCAAAGCTTGCCGCCGTTTTCCTTGAGCTTGCAGTCGTGGCCGACAACAACAAAAGGAACGGGATGAGTTGTGTGTGCGGTGAAGGGTGAACCGTCAGGCTCATACATTTTGTCAGCGTTGCCGTGGTCAGCGGTAATAAGCATCACGCCGCCTTTTGCTGCAACTGCATCGCAGATTTTGCCAACGCAGGTATCAACAGCCTCAACCGCTGCAACTGCTGCATCAAACACACCTGTGTGACCAACCATATCGCAGTTTGCATAGTTGAGAATGATTACATCATATTTATCTGTGCCGATAGCTTCAAGAAGCTTGTCGGTTACTTCGTATGCGCTCATTTCGGGCTGAAGGTCATAAGTTGCAACTGCAGGTGACTTAACAAGGATTCTGTCCTCACCGTCATACTGCTTTTCAACGCCGCCGTTAAAGAAGAATGTTACGTGAGCATACTTCTCTGTTTCTGCAATTCTGAGCTGGGTCATACCCTTTGATGAAAGGTACTCGCCGAAAGTGTTGTCAAGTGTCTGGGGCTTGAATGCAACCTTAACATTGGGCATTGTTGCATCATACTGTGTCATACATACATAGTAGAGATTCTTGAGCTGTTCGCGCTCAAAGCCGCTGAATTCGCCGTCAACAAAAGCTCTTGTGATTTCTCTTGCTCTGTCGGGGCGGAAGTTGAAGAATACAACTGAATCGTTATCTGAAACAGGCTCTGCATCCTTTGAAACAGCGGGAACGATGAATTCATCGGTAACTTCGTTTTTGTATGATTCAGCCATCATTTCGCAACCGCAATCAAACTTAACGCCTTCGCACTTTGTCATTGCATCATATGCCTTAACAACGCGCTCCCAACGGTTATCTCTGTCCATTGCATAATATCGGCCGATGATTGTTGCAATTTTGCCAACACCGATTTCAGCAAGATTCTTATAAAGGTCGGCAATAAAATCCTTGCCTGATGTGGGGGGCACATCACGGCCGTCCATAAGGCAGTGAACGAAAACCTTTTCAACGCCCATATTCTTTGCCATCTTAACGATGCCGT
This sequence comes from uncultured Clostridia bacterium, assembly GCA_937919155.1. Taxonomy (GTDB): domain Bacteria; phylum Bacillota; class Clostridia; order Oscillospirales; family Acutalibacteraceae; genus CAG-177. The sequence goes on along the minus strand of CALFPM010000191.1, from coordinate 6,507 downwards.
AGAGGTGAGTGTTGTGGCTGTGAACGCCGCCGTCTGAAAGCAGACCCATAAGGTGAAGTGCCGAGTTATTCTTTTTGCAGTTTTCCATTGCGCCGACAAGAGCTTCATTCTCAAAGAAATCACCGTCATTGATTGACTTTGTGATTCTTGTAAGCTCCTGATACACAACTCGGCCTGCACCAATGTTGGTGTGACCAACTTCGCTGTTACCCATCTGACCGTCAGGCAGACCTACATCCATACCTGATGCACCGATATAAGTCATGGGATTTTCAGCCATAATCTTATCAAGGCAGGGAGTTTTTGCAGCTGCGATTGCGTTGCCGTAGTCGCTGTCATTCCTGCCGAAGCCGTCCATAATGCAAAGAAGAACGGGTTTCTTGCTCATAGTAAACATTCCTTTCAAAAATATAGGGGTCGAAGCCGACCCCCATAGAAAAATTTCTTATTTTGAAGCCGCTGCAACGATAGCTGCGAACTTATCTGCAACAAGTGATGCGCCGCCGATAAGACCGCCATCAACATCATACTGAGCAAGAAGCTCTGCTGCGTTTGCATCGTTCATTGAGCCGCCGTACTGGATAACGAACTTGTCAGCAGCATCCTTTGTGTAAAGCTCTGCAATAAGAGCACGGATAACTGCGCAGACTTCGTTTGCCTGCTCGGGAGTAGCGGTGAGGCCTGTGCCGATAGCCCAAACGGGTTCGTAAGCGATGATGATGTTTGCAAGTTCAGCCTCTGAAACGCCTGAAAGAGCAACCTTCGTCTGAAGTCTTACAACTTCAGCTGTGATGCCGAGCTCTCTCTCCTTGAGAACTTCGCCAACGCAAAGGATAACCTTGAGACCTGCGTTAAGAGCAGCTCTTACACGGTCACGGACGGTTTCGTCTGTTTCGCCGAAATACTGACGGCGCTCTGAGTGACCGATGATAACATAGGGAACGCCTGCAGCCTTAAGCATTTCTGCAGAAACTTCACCTGTGAAAGCACCTTTTTCTGCCCAGTGGCAGTTTTCAGCACCGATTTTGATGTTTGAGCCTGCAGCTGCTTCCATTGCTGCATAAAGGTCAATATAGGGAGCGCAGATAACAACATCACAGTCAGCATCTGCAACGAGGGGCTTCATAGCCTCAATAAGAGCCTTTGTCTGCTCGGGATTGTTGTTCATTTTCCAGTTGCCTGCAATAACAGGTCTGCGAAGTGATTTATCCATAATATTTTACTTCCTTCAAAAATTATTTATCGTTAACTGCCTCAATACCGGGGAGAGCCTTACCCTCAAGGAATTCGAGTGATGCGCCGCCGCCTGTTGAGATGTGAGTCATCTTGTCGCCGAAGCCGAGAGTGTTAACTGCTGCTGCTGAGTCGCCGCCGCCGATGATTGTGACTGCATCTGTTTCAGCAAGTGACTTTGCAACTGCGATTGTGCCTGCTGCAAGAGTGGGGTTCTCGAAAACGCCCATGGGGCCGTTCCATACAACTGTCTTTGCACTCTTGACTGCATCTGCATAAAGCTCTGCTGTCTTAGGACCGATGTCAAGGCCTTCCTTGTCAGCGGGAATAGCGTCAGCTGCATAAACTTCTGTTGCGATGGGAGCATCGATGGGGTTGGGGAAACCGTCTGCTGTTACAACGTCAATGGGAAGAAGAATCTTAACGCCCTTTGCTTCTGCCTTTGCAAGCATATCCTTGCAGTAGTCAATCTTGCTTTCGTCAAGAAGTGAGTTGCCAACGCCGCAACCCTGTGCAGCAAGGAATGTGTAAGCCATACCGCCGCCGATGATAAGAGTGTCAGCCTTGTTGAGAAGGTTTTCGATAACATTGAGCTTATCTGCAACCTTTGCGCCGCCGAGGATTGTAACGAAGGGTCTTGCGGGATCTTCAACAGCGTTGCCGAGGTACTTGAGCTCTTTGCCCATAAGGTAACCGACAGCTGCTTCTTCAACATAAGCTGTTACGCCGACTGTTGAGCAGTGTGCTCTGTGAGCAGCACCGAATGCATCGTTAACATACATTTCGCAAAGGCTTGCAAGATCCTTTGAGAAAGCTTCGCCGTTCTTTGTTTCTTCTGCGCGGAAACGGGTGTTCTCAAGAAGAACAACATCGCCGTCTTTCATAGCTGCAACTGCTGCCTTTGCATTTTCGCCGACAACTGTGTCGTCAGCAGCAAAAACAACTTCCTTGCCGAGCTTTTCGCTGAGTCTTACTGCTACGGGAGCAAGTGAGAACTTTGCTTCGGGGCCGTTCTTGGGCTTGCCGAGGTGTGAGCAAAGGATAACCTTTGCACCGTCATTTATAAGTTTCTGAATGGTGGGAAGAGCTGCGTTGATTCTGTTTTCGTCTGTGATAACGCCATCCTTGAGGGGCACGTTAAAGTCACAACGAACAAGCACCTTCTTGCCCTTTGCATTGATGTCGTCAACTGTTTTCTTGTTAAGTAAGCTCATTTTTTTCAATCCTTTCAAAAATTTTGTAGGAACATACTTTACCAATTATTTATTTTATAATATTATGTCAAATATTTCAAGTATTATTTATCGGCAAATCGCCGAATATACAAGGTATTATTGCGTTTTTTTCGGCTTGACTTTACAATGTGTTTTTGGTAGAATGTGTAAGCTGAACAAAATAAATATCTGCCTCCTTAGTTAAATGGATATAACAGGCCCCTCCTAATTGTTTGTTATGTCGTTCACCTTTTGATGAAAAGTGATTGACAGCGAGTTAATTTAATACCGTGTAATACCATAAAATTGGTATGAGCCTCCTTAGTTCAATGGATAGAATAAGCCCCTCCTAAGGGCTAGATATCGGTTCGATCCCGGTAGGGGGTGCCATTTTTTGAAGCCGAAACTCCTTGATTTATCAAGGGTTTGCGGCTTTTTTGTTTTTTGCACATTTTCAAAAAAACTCATAAAAATCTGATTTTTCGTTAGCAGAATCGCCTCCCCTAGTTGGAATAACAATCACCTTCAAGGTGATAATCCTTGCTAATCAAAATTAGCAAGATTTTTCAATTCTTGCTAATGATTTTTAAATTCTGCTAATTTTCATTTTTCGCGCCCCTTTTTCTTGCTAATCAAAAAGGTGATTGTTATGCTGTAATATAGTTCTTTTACGTTCCTAATACTATAGAGTTTTATAGAGTATTAAAAACATCAGTATGTAAGTTAGTTGAAACTTTAGATAGTGTTGTGATATAATGTGTTCGACAAACAAGAATTTGTAGGTGAATTATATGAGAACAAGAAAGGTTGTTGTACTGCCATATGATGTGGCATGGCAATCAGCTTTTGAAAAAATAAAGGGTGAGATTAAAGAATCAATTGGCGATTTAATCATCGGCATTGAACACGTTGGAAGCACCTCTGTAGAAGGAATGTCTGCCAAGCCTTGCATTGATATTGATGTAATCATTAAGGATTACACGGCGTTTGCTACGGTGGTTGAAAGTTTGAGAGGAATCGGCTATATCCACGAGGGCGACCTCGGCATCAAGGATAGAGAGGCTTTCAAATATACTGATAAGCCACATTTGATGATGCATCATTTGTATGTATGTCCGCAGTATTCTGAGGAATTACACCGTCATATTACATTCAGAGATTTTCTCCGAAGCAATCCCGAAGCGGTTAGAAAATATAGCTTGATAAAAGAAAAAGCCGCCGAGCTATTTCCAAATGATATAGACGGATACATAGATTATAAATCACCGTGCATTAAAGAACTGTATAAAGAATGCGGTTTGAAATAAACTCCAATTTGTCGAACTAACAACTACAGGAGCTGACTTTTTAGTCAGCTCCCTTTCTTTGTATTATGCAGTAAAAAATTTTACATACTCTGCTCTTGTTTCATTCGCTCTTTCTCCGCCTGAATTTCTGCTTTCATTTCCTTTATAAGCTCTGCGAGGAGAGTTTCACATTCCTCTCTTGTTTTGGCGTAAATGTTTCTTGAAATTCGTTTTCCGTTTGGCAGTCTTGGTGAATATCGCCCTTCATAAAGGTTATCGTTGATTTTGGTTATGCAACCTGTTCCGGGCTTCCTGTATTTGCCTTTGGTTGGCTCAAATTTCGCCATTTCAGGCTTTTTGTGGGCTTGGTCGGGTGTTTCCTCGTCTTCTGCCTTAATGCTCTCATTTCTGCCGATAGTCCGTTCAATTTTCTTAGCAGCATTCCGTTTCATTTCCTCGGTGCTGTGAGAGTATATGTCAAGAGTAGTCTGTGCCGAAACATGACCTATCATGGTGGAAAGTGTTTTAACATCCATTCCGTTTGCAAGTGCAGTTGTGGCGAATGTATGTCGCAAATCGTGGAACCTGACCTTCTTGCAACCTGCTCTTTCAAGTATCTGTTGCATTCGTTTATAGACCGTCTGCGGATTCCTCGGCATATCTTCATTAACAGGGGACGGGAATACCCATTTGGAATTTGTTTTTTCTTTTAACTCCGACAGAACCTTTAGAACGGAATTCGGTAGTATTATTGTTCGCTTTGATGTTTCTGTTTTCGGATCGCTGATAACCAACTTTTCATCAACGCATTGTGCCTGTCGTTGTATATGCAGTTCGCCTGTTTTGAAGTTTATATCATCCCATTGTAAGCCGAGGATTTCACCTCTTCGCATACCTGTTGTCAGAGCAACAAGGAGCAATTCAAACAATCCGTCATACCTTGCTTGTATGAGAAATCTCTGAATTTCATCAGGTGTGAGCACCTGCATTTCTCGTTTGACCTTTGGCGGTATCTTGCATCCGTTTGCAGGATTTAAAAGTATCAGGTTTTCCTGAACTGCTTTTTCAAGTGCCGACCTGCAGTTGCCGTGAATTGCTCTTACAAGCATATCCGAAACACCTTCGCCTTTAAGCTCTGTATATTGTAACCTGCCTGATTTTTTCAGGTCTGAATAGAACAGCTGTAAGTCATTTTGAGTTAAGCTTTTAAGAGGTATCTTACCGATGGACGGAATTATATGCTGATAAATTCTTCGTTCATAACCTGCCTGAGTTGATGGCTTCAGCTGCATTTTGCAATAGTTCTGATACCAGAAATCAATCCATTCACCGAAGAGCATATTTGAGTTTATTGTCTTGTGGTTTGCAATGCCACATTCTAATTTCAGTTGCTCTAATTTTTCAAGGCATTTGTATCGTTCTTTAGCAGTAACGGATTTTGTGATTGCTCTGTTGTTTTCATCATAGCCAACAACAACTCTGCCTTCCCAACGTCCGTCTGCTCTTTTTCGGAGAGTTCCTTCTCCGCTTTTTCTTTTCTTAGCCAAGGTTTTCAAAATCCTTTCCGAACAGGTCTTCTATGAAATTATCAACAACCTCAGATGCTCGTTTCTGCATATCGGTTGTTACATGAGTGTATGTGTCAAGAGTGAAGGAAGCATTTGTGTGACCAAGGATTCTCGATAGTGTTTTTGCATCAACACCACTTGTCAGGGCATGGGTAGCGAAGGTATGGCGAAGATCGTGGAACCGGATGGGCGGCAATTCCGCATGCCGCAGGAGGGTTTTCAGCCGCTTATAAGCTGCGGAGGGGTCCATGGGAACCTCCGGCACCACCGGGTTGTGGAAAATCCAATTGCTGTAGGATTTCTTCTTTCGTGCCTTCAGAATTTCCACGGTGCTGGGCGGCAGGAGGATGGTTCGGGTGCCCGTTTCCGTCTTGGTTTCGCCACAATCGGTACATGTGTAAGTCTTAATACCGGTTGCAACATGGGATGCGGGCTTGGTTACTTCGCCTGCGTTCCACTTGTGCGCTTCGGTAACGGTATCGCCGCATTCGCACTCCTTGGAGTGAGTGTCTGCGCCGTCGGTAGTCCAGTTGCCGTATGCGTGGTCGGTGGTCTTGTCAATAGATTCGGTCTTGGTCTGTCCACACTCGGTACAAGTGTAGGTCTTCACACCCTCACCCTTGCAGGTCGGGGCGGTGGTTACTTCCCCGTCGTTCCATGCGTGGGTGGCAAGTTTCTCTACGGCTTCGGTCTTAGTTTCGCCGCAGACGGTGCAAGGGTAGGTCTTTACGCCTTCGGTCTCGCAGGTCGGGGGCGTGGTGATTTCGCCGTCGCTCCATACATGCTCGGCACAGGGGATGAAAGAGAAAATGATATCAGCGGAAAGAAGCGCATCGTTGTTAGCGCCGATCGAAACGGCGTTCCACTGCATTTCACTACCGCCAAAACGGACGGTGGAAAGGTTGTTGGCGTAAAAGGCGGACTCGCCGATGCTCGTCACAGTATCAGGAAGTGTTACCTTTTCAATATCGGCTTCATCTCCCTTATCTTGATCGGTTGCAAGTGATACTTCTGAAAGGAAATCGGTTATTGTTGTACTCTCGCCACTCTCTTTACGGTTATCGCAAAACTCTACTATACCATTCAATAACTCTTGCAAGTTCTCTTGTTTACTGATATTCTCGGGCAGTTTATCGACATATACATCGGCAAATATTCCAGTCTTGCGAATTAGTTTTTCTACAAACTCTGCAGCATCTGAAACGG
>CALFPM010000190.1 GCA_937919155.1 uncultured Clostridia bacterium | reverse complement strand
TGATCCGGTCCAGCAGAAGCCGGTCAGCCATACCGAATTCCGGACGGCGCAGCAGCTTCTGACCCTCCAGCTTAAAGAGAATGATGGTAATGGCCTTGTACATCCGGGCAGACAGGAGCTTATCCTTCTCCGTATACTGCCGGGATATTTGACTATCTTTTTAAGGAATTTCCTGAGATTGAATTTCACGCCACACTTGAAACCAACAGAGGCTGTCCCAATCGCTGTGCATTCTGTGACTGGGGTGCACTCAAAGCAAAGGTGCGTCACTTCCCCATGGAGAGAATCCGCGCCGAGCTTGACTGGATGGTAAAAAATAAGGTTGAGTATGTATACTGCGCGGATGCAAATTTCGGTCTTTTCCCGAGAGATACGGAAATTGCCGACCTGATTATCGAATACCGTGAAAAATACGGTTATCCTCAGGTTTTCAAAACCAACTACACCAAAAACCGCGATGAAGTTGTGTTTGAAATAAGCAAAAAGCTGATAGGCAAAGGAATCGGCAAATCTCCCACCCTTTCATTCCAGAGCCTTTCGCCCGAAGTGCTGAAAGCAATCGGCAGAAGCAACATGGAGCTTGAGCATTTCAGGAATCTTATGGTCAGATATAACAACGCAGGTGTTCCCGTCTATTCAGAGCTTATTCTCGGATTGCCTGAAGAAACCTACGATTCATTTGCGGACGGAATCTGCACTCTTCTTGATTGCGGTCAGCACACCTGCATAGGCATTTACCCTTGCGAGCTTTTGCCCAATTCATTGCTTGCAGACCCTGAGTACAAAGAAAAATACGGCATTAAGACAGTCCGCACTCCTTTCAGTCAATACCATTGCAAACCAAGCACTGATGACGTGGGCGAACTTTCAAATATAATCGTTTCAACAAATTCAATGTGCATTGAGGATTGGCGCAGATCATTCATTTTTTCAATCTGCGTTCAGGCATTTCATAACCTCGGTCTTACCCGTGCACTTGCAATGTATCTGAGGCACGAGAAAAACATTTCGTACAAAGAGTTTTATGAGAAACTCATATCATGGCTTGATTCACAGCCATCGGAATCTTCGGGCGGCGGTGCATATGCACATCTGAAGCAGCTCACATCGGACGTGAGCGAAGGCAGAGGAACATTTTCCGTGCCTTACGGAGAAAATGAAATAATCACATGGAGCTTTGAAGAATATTTATTCTTCCGTCTTTCGGACGAACTTGAAAGCTTTTACAGTGAGCTTTTCGGATTCGCCGAACGCTTTGACATTGAAAGAGAAATTCTTGACGAACTGATCGGATATCAGAAAAACATCATCAGACAGCCATCCGACAGCAAAGTAACCATAAGAAACAAATATGATTTTTACGGCTATTTCAACCGCATTTATTCCGACTGTTATGCTCCCCTCGAAAAGAAAGAATCCGTGATTGATGCAGAGTTTGAAAAATTCGGAAACCGCGACGAATACGCGAGGGTCTGCATCTGGTACGGCAGACGAGATGATGCACAGCTCAGAGTAACAAAAAAGAACGGAATCAAGAGGTAAAAATGAAAAACTTATATCTGACACAAGTTGATGTTTCCGCCTGCACAGGCACAGAGCAAGCTTACTTGCCGTATACGGCAGGTGTGCTGGCGGCAAACGCTTTTCTTGACGAAACGGTTAAAGAAAACTACTGTTTCAAGGAATTCATTTTCCTGCGTGAAGATGCTGACAGTGTCATTGCCCGTATGGATAACCCTGCCGTTGCAGGATTCTCAAACTACTGCTGGAACACGGAATACAACAAGCTTCTCGCAAAGAAAATAAAAGAAAAATGGCCCGACTGTCTCATTGTTTTCGGCGGTCACAACGTGCCTGAAAACGAGGATTTCCTCAAAGAAATTCCCTGCATTGATATTCTTTGCCACGGAGAGGGCGAAGAAACATTCCGCGATGTTCTTATTGCCGCATTGGACGGTGATTTTTCATCCGTAAACAACATTTCATACCGAAGCGGTGACGGAATAATCAGCACGCCGAGAACCGCTCCCGGTGAAATTTCAGGCTATCCTTCACCTTATGTTGAGGGCTGGTTTGATGATATCATTGAAAACCATCCCGAAATAACATTCAATGCTATTCTCGAAACAAGCCGAGGCTGCCCTCACCGCTGCGCATACTGCGATTGGGGTCTGCTCAAATCAAAGACAAGACTTTTCCCGATGGAAAGAATACTTGCGGAAATCAAGTGGATGTCGGAACATAAAATTGCATTCGTCTGGGGTGCTGACGCAAACTTCGGACTTTTTGACCGTGATGTTGAAATTGCGCAGGCTCTCATAGATGCAAAAGAAAGCACGGGATATCCCGAGCGAATGAGAATGAACTATTCAAAAACCAACTTTGAAAATGTTTTTGAAATTGTTAAAAAGTTCAAAGAATATGAATTTGACAGAATCGGCGCAACACTCTCATTCCAGAGCCTTTCTCCCGAGGTTCTTCACAACATCGGCAGAAAAAATATGTCACTCGACTTTTTCAAAAATCTGCTGACACGCTATAATCAGAACGGAATGAAAGCTTATTCGGAGCTTATTCTCGGATTACCCGGCGAAACCTATGAAAGCTTTATCCGCGGCATCGGTCAGCTTTTTGAAATCGGTCAGCATTATGTTTTTGAGGTTTACAGCTGCATTCTTCTTCCTAATTCAATTATGGGTCAGAAAGATTTTGTTGAGCGTTTCGGCATCAGAACCGTCCGCTCTGAAATTCTGCGCCCCCACTTTGCAACGGAGGCTTTTGCAGTACCCGAATACAACAACATTATTGTTGAAACAAACACAATGAGCCGCGTAATGTGGATAAGAGCAACCGTATTCTACTATTTTGCAAAGGCTTTTCACGGCAACGGTCTGCTCCGTGCATTTGCAATCTGGCTTCACTATGAAAAGAACATTCCCTATGAGGAATTTTATGACGGCATAATCAGCTATTTTGAGTGCAATCCTGACCTGTTTGTTTCCCGTATGTACGGAGAAATCAAGCAGCATGCTGACGAGATTTCCAGAGGAATCAACAACAAGAAGCTGTTGTTTGACCCCAGCGGAGATGTTGTCTGGGATGACCACGAATACATCGTTCTCAATTTTCTTGCGGAAAAAGAGAGATTCTTTGAGGAGATGCTCCCCTATCTCAAAAGCTTTGATATTCCCGAAGATATATTTGACAGTCTTCTTGTTTATCAGAAGAACATTCTCCGCACCCCATGTGATGAATATGCGGAAATAACCCTTGATTATGATGTTCACAGCTATCTGCAGAGCATTTATGTCAATGAACATAAACCGCTTGCAAAACTCAGGCATACTCTCAGGCTGACCGATACGGATGTTATGAGTAACTGGCGCGACTTCGGCAAATTCGTTATATGGTACGGCAGAATGGGTTGGAAATCATACAAAGACAAAGCGGAAATAACAGGCTAAAACAAAGAAACCGTTTCTTTCAATACGAAAGGAACGGTTTTTGATTATTACCCGGTGAAATCCGAATCGTCAATATAAACTTTGAAAGGACGCTTCTGAGACGAAGGCGTAAACTCTGGTGCCTCCTCTGTTTTCGGACTGACAAATTCAAAGTCGTTGAAGCTGTGGGTGCGTCTGACACCCGAGGGGGTTACAGGCGCAGGCTTTTCAGGTGTTTGGCTGACCTGATTTGCAGCTGCGTCAACAAGAGCCTTTACGGCGGGATATTTCTTGCATACAAGGCTGATTGCATAACCGATTTCATCGGCATCCTGCTTTGACATTTTGGATATGCGGACAAACTGTGTTATGTAAAGAATAATCAGGAAAACATAGAAAATGATTGTTGAAAGCACTGTCTGCTTGCTGCAAAGGTAGTCATAGAATCCGTGAGCAAGGACGGGCAAAACATAGCTCAGAATAAGCTCGGGTTTTCCGCTTATGAGCGAAGTGACTTTCATTACACCTTTTCTCTTGAATGCATTTTCAAGTTTCGCCGCCTCATTTTTAACATTCCACATTGAATAGAATGTACCCATAATCACACCGAAGAACATATGACCCGGCACGGCGGTGAATGCTCTTGCAACGGCGGTTGAAAATCCGTAATTGAAGGAATAAAGAATATTTTCAAGTCCCGCAAATCCCAGCGAAACGAATACGGAGTAAATAAGTCCGTCAAAAAAGCTGTTGAAATGTTTACTGTTTCTTGTCACAAAGAAAAGAACAAGCCATTTGAAGCCTTCTTCAATGCAGCCGACACCCACGGTGTTGGAAATAAAAAGATAAACATTATACATTCCCGAACCAAGGAAAATCTCTCCGTCCACTTCCGTTCCGAAAAGAGAAAAAACGGCATCTATAATTCCATTGATGTAAGGACTGACAAGCAAAACGGGAACCGAAGTCAATGCTCCGAGAGCAAGAAGCAAAATCAGAAAACCTGCAGGTTCTTTTTCAACTCTGTCCTTACGGTAAACATAAAAACAAAGCACCGCCGCAGGCAGAAGTGCAGATACCGCAAGCACAATTTCACCGAAATCCATAAAAACTACCTCACTTTAAATTTTCCCATTCGGCAGGCTTGAAACCAACCAGAACATTATTTTCCGTAATTATCAGGGGTCGTTTGACAAGCATGCCGTCTGTTGCAAGAAGTTTCAATTGTTCTTCCTCACTCATTGACGGAAGTTTGTCCCTGAGTTCCATTGATTTGTAAAGCAAACCGCTTGTGTTGAAGAACTTTTTCAGCGGCAATCCGCTTTTCTTGTGCCACTCAGCCAGTTCATCAAAAGAGGGATTTTGCTCTTTTATGTGGCGGTCAACATATTCAATTCCGTTATCGTCAAGCCATTTTTTTGCTTTCTGACAGGTGGTGCATTTGGGATATTCAACAAACAAAATCATCAGAATTCCTCCGCTATTTTCTTTAATATTTCTTCATCTGCAGGGCAGAAATTATACTGCGGTATCTCATCGGGTGAAATACATTTTATGTCATTATGCTCAAGCATCCGAAGCTCGCCTTCTGCAATTTCCGCGTTAAAAAGAGTGAGGTGAATCTTAATATCGGGATACTCATGGTCAACTTCCGTGAACACACTTCCCACTTTTACAGTGACGCCTATTTCCTCTCTGCATTCGCGGATAAGCGCATCTTCAAGACTTTCTCCCTGCTCAACTTTTCCGCCCACAAACTCCCATTGATATGCCCTTGTTTTCGTTGCGGGGCGCTGAAAAATCATAAATTTTCTGTCCTGACGAATCAAAGCGGCAACGACCTGAACCATATCCGCACCTCCCTCGTTTTTAATTTAGTTTAGTTCATTTTTCTGCAAAAATCAACAAAATCATTGAAATATAATCACCAAATATGCGCGACTTTCATTGTACAAAATGCACATATAAAATTCACACATCACCGAGGTTATTGTGCTGATAAATGATTTTGTGCTATATCGCTTTAGTGCATTAAAATTACAGTTGACTTTATATTATCTTTTATATATAATATAAGGAACCTTATAGTGCATAAGTGTTAAGTTATTTCAAAATTGCATATTCCGTCAGGAAATGCTGTTCCAAAAGGAGAGATTAGCATGAAAAAAATCACAATCGCAGATGCAACACTCAGAGAGTGTGCGCGCAGGGGTGATATCGCCCTCAGTTTCAAAGAAAAAATTGAAATTGCAAAGCTTCTTGACAAGCTCAATATTGATGTCATTGAAGCTGCACCCATCACGGATGAAAAAATCGATACACTCGTACTGCGCACTATAAGTCCCCTCCTAATGAACAGCATTCTATCCTGCCCTGCCGGCAATTCGGTTGAGGAAGCAGACAGAGCAATAAAATCCATTGCAGGAGCAAAAAAGCCCCGTCTTCTTGTTTCCCTTCCCGTATCCGCAGTTCAGATGGAATATTTCTCACATAAGAAACCTGCTCAGATGCTTGAGCTTATCGCTTCCCTTACCGCACACTGTTCGTCAATCTGCGCTGATGTTGAATTTGCCGCGGTTGATGCAACAAGAGCGGACAAGACTTATCTTTTCGAAGCAATAAAGCTTGCAATCGAAAACGGAGCAAAAACCGTTACCGTTTGCGACACGGCAGGCGCGCTTCTCCCCTCAGAATTCGCTGAGCTTATTGACGATATCCGCGTTAATGTTCCCGGTGCAAAAGATATTGCACTTTGTGCCGAGTGCAGCAACGCTCTTGATATGGCAAATGCCTGTGTGTTTGCTTGCATCGGTGCAGGCGCAACGCAAATCAAAACCTGCATCGGCAGTGAAGCTTTGCCCAACCTTGAGCATGTTATGAAAGCTCTTCAGGTCAAAGGTCACACTCTTGATGTCAGCTACAGTGTCAATTCAATGGCAATCAACCGCTCCGCAACACAAATCCTTGCAATGACAAGTGAGACAAGCAATTCAGCTCTCAGCGGCGCAGTTGCAACAGGCGAAGCAAATGTTCTTCTTGATGACACCGCAGATATCGCAAAGGTCAGCAAAGCAATTGTTACCCTCGGCTACGAACTTTCAGAGGATGACACCGCAAAGGTATTTGAGGCATTCAAGAACGTTTCGGGCAAAAAGAAAATCGGCACAAAAGAGCTTGACGCTCTCATCGCCACCGTTGCCCATCAGGTCCCCCCCACATACAGAGTTCAGAGCTATGTTCTCAACTCAGGCAATCTTATTTCATCAACCGCAAACATTGTGCTTGAAAAAGGCAGCAGAACACTCAAGGCTGTCGGCATGGGTGACGGCCCCGTTGATGCCGCATTCCGCACAATTGAACAGATAATCGGCCATCACTATGAACTTGACGATTTCCAGATTCAGTCAGTAACTGAAGGCCGTGAGGCTATGGGTGAGGCGCTTGTGAAGCTCCGTTCAAACGGCAAGCTTTACTCAGGCAAGGGTATTTCAACCGATATCATCGGAGCAAGTATCATTGCTTATGTCAACGCCCTGAACAAAATCGTTTATGAGGAGGAAAATATATGAAGCTCTCTTTCTCAACAAACGGCTGGCAGGAGCTTTCGTGGGCTGAGTTCATAAACACAGCAAACGACCTTGGCTTCAGCGGCATTGAAATACACAACATAACAGACGAAAGATTCACGGGAGACAATGCTCCTTTCAACAAAGCAAATTCATCAGCAACCGTTCATAAGCTTCTTGAAAATTCAATTTCAATCCCCTGCATCGATACATACTGCAACATTGCAGACGACAAAACTGCAGACGAAGGTTTCGAAGAAATTGCAACCGCAATTGAAATTGCGGCAAGAATCAGATGCCCCTATGTAAGAATACACGCTTACGAAACAGGGTCAGAAAAGAGCGCAGAAGATGCCGCAGTAATTTCACTTATCGGCAGACTCATTGAAAAAGCAGAGCAGGACAATGTTGCTCTCCTTGTAGAGACCGTTGGTATTTACGCAGACACTTCCAGACTGCGCGACTTGCTCAATATTTTCGCAAGCGATTTTCTTGCAGCGCTCTGGGATATCAACCATCCCTACAGAGATTTCGGCGAAGAACCTGACACAACAATCACCAATCTCGGCGCATATATCAAGCATGTTCATGTCAAAGACTCCGTTGTTGAGGACGGCGAAATCAAATACCGCCTCATCGGCGAAGGCGATCTGCCCATCGGCACAATGATACGCGCCCTCGGCTCGGTTAACTATGACGGCTTCCTTTCATACGAATGCCAGCCTGACAAAATGGAGGACTTCGGCATTGCCGATATCGTATTCCCCCACTTCGTGAACGCAATCACTCTTTATGATAACGAAAAGAAGAGCGAAGAACTTCTGCTCACAAACAGAAGCGGTTCAGGCAAATTCGTCTGGGAAAAATACAAGCTCATCAACAAAACATTTTCACAGGTGCTTGACACCATGGTTGAAAAGTTCCCCGATCAGCTTGCTTATAAGTACACAACCCTCGACTACACAAGAACATATTCACAGTTCCGCGATGATGTTGACACCTGCGCAAGGGCACTCATTGCTCTGGGCGTAAAGCCCGGTGACAAGGTTGCCGTATGGCTCACCAACCTTCCTCAGTGGTTCATCACTTTCTGGGCAACAACAAAAATCGGCGCAGTTCTTGTTACGGTCAACACGGCATACAAAATTCACGAAATCGAGTATCTGCTCAGGCAGTCCGATACACACACGCTTATCACCATTGAATCCTGCCTTGATTCAAATTATGCAGAATCAATTGCAGAGCTTTGCCCCGAGCTTGAAGTTGCGGTGCCCGGCAAGCCTCTCCATTGCAGAAAGCTTCCCTTCCTGCGTAATGTTATTACGGTAGGCTACCGTCAGAAGGGTTGCCTCACCTGGGAAGAAGCAATGGATATGTCGGTGAGAGTTCCCATTGAGGAAGTTTACCGCAGAGCCGCGGCAGTTGACTGCCACGATGTTGCAAATATGCAGTACACATCAGGCACAACAGGCTTCCCCAAGGGCGTTATGCTCACTCACTATAACATCGTCAACAACGGCAAGACAATCGGCGACAGAATGGATATGTCCACAGCGGACAGAATGATGATTCAGGTTCCGATGTTCCACTGCTTCGGCATGGTGCTTTCAATGACATCAATGGTGTGCCTGCTTCGGGCAACAAGCACCTCAATGTAGATATCCTCCGCCACGAATGGCAGTTCGATGGCTTGCTCGTATCCGACTGGGGATCAGTTATGAATATGGAAGCACACGGCTTCTCCCACAATCGTTGTGAAACAGCCGAACAAAGTTTGAACGCGCAGGTGGATATGGATATGCAGAGCAATGCGTATCTTTGGTATCTCGATGACCTTGTTGCAGAAGGAAAAGTGAGCGAGAAGCAATTGGACGCTTGCGTGCGTAATATCTTGCGCATGAAGTTCCGTTTGGGGCTATTCGACAATCCGTATTGTGCCGTAGAGAACCCTGACTTCTACAACGCAGCGTCTCTTGCAGCTGCTCAACGTGCTGCCGAAGAGTCCGCAGTGTTGTTGAAAAACAATGGTATCCTTCCTCTCGCCTCATCGCCTAATAGCCCCATCGCCTCCAAAACTACCGTTTTGGTATGCGGTCCTCTTGCTCATAGTCAAAATGATCAGAACGGTACTTGGTGTTTCGATAAGGTGGATTCAGCCACTGTTACTCCGCTCATGGCATTCCGTCAGTTGGCTCGTGAGGGGAAGATTCGCCTCATTGAGCAATCAGGCAAACACTGGTCACGCGAGGTCAATGCGGCGAACATTGAGCAGCTTAAGCGTTTGGCTAAGCAAGCAGATGTGGTGTTGTATTTCGGTGGAGAGGAGAGTATCTTGTCGGGTGAGG
>CALFPM010000189.1 GCA_937919155.1 uncultured Clostridia bacterium | reverse complement strand
TATGAAAACACAATGAACGCATATAAAGTTGCCGTTGAAGAAAAATACAGATTTTTCAGTTTCGGTGACGCTTGCGTATTTTACGGAGATTAACTTATGTATAAACTTTTGAAAAAAGAAGGCAAAGCAAGGCGAGGAGAATTTGTTACCGTTCACGGAACAGTTCAGACTCCTGCGTTTATGAATGTTGCAACATGCGCCGCAATCAAGGGCGCACTTTCGGCAGTCGACCTCAAAGAAATCGGCTGTCAGGTTATGCTTTCAAACACATATCATCTTCATGTCCGTCCGGGTGATGAACTTGTTCGTGATATGGGCGGACTCCACGAATTTTCAGGCTGGGACGGACCTATCCTCACGGACAGCGGCGGATTCCAGGTTTTTTCGCTTGCATCGCTTCGTAAGATAAACGAAGAAGGTGTTTCATTTCAGTCTCATGTTGACGGTAAGCATATTTTTATGGGACCTGAGGAGAGTATGCAGATTCAGTCTAACCTTGGCTCAACAATTGCCATGGCTTTTGACGAATGTGTTGAAAATCCTGCGAAGTATGAGTATGCAAAGCAGTCATGCGCAAGAACGGTACGCTGGCTTGAACGCTGCAAAGCAGAGATGAAAAGACTTAATTCATTGCCTGAAACAATCAACAAAAACCAGCTTCTTTTTGGCATAAATCAGGGATGCACTTTTGAAGATTTGCGCGTTGAAAACATGAAGCAGATTGCTGAACTTGACCTTGACGGCTATGCAATAGGCGGTCTTGCAGTAGGTGAACCTAAAGAAGATATGTACCGAGTGATTTCTGCTGTTGAGCCTCATATGCCCGCTGACAAAATCAGATATCTGATGGGCGTGGGCACTCCCGGTAATATTATTGAGGCGGTTTACAGAGGCGTAGACCTTTTTGACTGTGTAATGCCCAGCAGAAATGCAAGACACGGTCATCTTTTCACCAAGAAAGGCATTATCAATCTCAACAACAAAAAATATGAGCGCGACTCACAGCCGATTGATCCTGAATGCAAATGTCCTGTTTGCACAAAGTTCTCAAGGGCATATATCCGCCATCTGTTCAAGGCAAAGGAAATGCTTGCAATGCGTCTTTGCGTAATGCATAATCTGTATTTCTATAATATGCTGATGCAGGATATCCGTGACGCATTGGATAGCGGCACATTTGAGCAATTCCGCAACGAAAATGTTGATTTGCTCGACACAAGAATTTAATTTGATTAAAATTTTATTTTGCTATTGCATCTTTCGTGTAATTACTGTATAATATTTGCATTATTATTTGGAGGTTACTTTACTTATGGAACTCATTACTCTTATGGGAATGACCGGCGGTGCCGCAACAGGCGCAGCAACTCCTGCAGGCGGAAATTCATGGACATTCATCGTTATGATCGGTGTTATGGTTGCTATGATGTTCTTTATGAACCGTTCACAGAAGAAAAAGCAGAAGGAAGAGCAGGAAAAGCGTGATAACGTTCAGATTGGTGATGAAATCACAACAATCGGCGGTATTATGGGCAGAGTTGTTACCGTTAAGGAAGATTCACTCATCATCGAAACAGGCGCAGACAGAAACAAGATGAAGATTGCAAAGTGGGCAATTTCACAGAACAACACTGCTGATGAAAAAGCTGCCGCAGAAAGAGAAGCTGCAAAGGCTGCTGCTGAAGCTGAAAAGCAGAAGAAGATGGAAGAAGCTGCAGAAAACAGCAAGGCAAAGAGAAAAAAGACAAAGAAAAAAGACGACACATTTGATTCTTAATTGAATAAATTTTTAACTCCTTTCATATTATTGATTAGCAATGGTATGAGAGGAGTTTTTTTATGGGCGGAAAGCAACGATCAAATTCAAAAAATGAAAATAATCAAAGTTTATTAATGAAAATAGCAATAGGTACGGCAATATCGGTGGTGTTGTATTTTATTTTTATCGCTCTTTATGCATTTGTTTCGCTTAAGACAGGCGTGAGTGCCTCGATGTATATGCCTGTCGGTATTGTTCTCGGTGTATTGGCGGGTTTGATAGGCGGATTTGCAGTTGTCAGACCTGTCAAACAGAAAGGTTTTGTTCTCGGAGCGTTGACAGGTCTTGCATCGGCAATCATCTGCGCGGCAATTCTTTTTATTGTGAACGGAAACAAGGCGGGCAACGGAGTTTTCTTTTTGATGGCCGCAATTATTTCGGGGAGTGCCGCGGGCGGCATTTCTGCTGTAAATCTGAAAATCAAGAAGAAATATTGATATGAAAAAGGTTTTTGTTTTGTTGTTTTTGTGCTTATTTCTTGTGTCGTGTTCGCTTCAGGCTGAAGTTACACCTGAA
This sequence comes from uncultured Clostridia bacterium, assembly GCA_937919155.1. Taxonomy (GTDB): domain Bacteria; phylum Bacillota; class Clostridia; order Oscillospirales; family Acutalibacteraceae; genus CAG-177. The sequence goes on along the minus strand of CALFPM010000189.1, from coordinate 2,869 downwards.
ATATTTGTGGAAAGACTTTCGAAGTTTGATAAAAATATGATGTTTGATGAATTTGTGTCTTTCAGCCATGAAAATTTACATACTTATTTTTTTTCTTATTCCGACTCCGTGTTTCCTGTGCTGGAAATCCGTACCGATGAGCGGGGGAATGCAGAAAAAATCAGCATATCCTGCACCCAGACCGACAAGCTTGATTTGTTCCTGAAGTGTGTTGAGGTTATTGTTTCTGTCTATTCTCCTGATGAAACTGCAAGCCAAATTATTGATGCTTTGTATTCTGAAAAAAACGAGAACGAAGAGTTTTCATATTATGAAACACAATGGTATCTGTATTCTGCGGTGATTTCCGAAAACGGGTTGTTTTTTTCAACTGAAAACAAAAAATTATCGCCTCAAAGCGAGGTTGAACTCAGCCTTAAGGCGAATGATATAGTTGAATATTAGAAATCCTTGTCAAGCACCATTTGCTTGTATTCGAGAAATTCAAAACCGAGGTTATGATAAAGCTTGATCGCACCAAGATTATCTTCACCAACCTCAAGGCGGATTCTTTTTATTTTGCCGTGCAATTCATTTTGAAGATATTTAAAAAATTCTTTGCCGATTCCTTTGTTTCGGAAATCATCTTCAACATAAAGCTCTTCGATCCACGCGGCAATTTCTCCGACTTCTGTTTCGAATTTCATGGAAACAATGGCATATCCCGCGGCAGTTCCATTTGCTTCAAACATAATTCCTTTAACTGTTTCGGGTGTTTCAAGCGATGCATCAAAACAACTCAGCATCACATTATCAGGGGGAGTGTGGAGAGTTGCGGGCGGAGCATAAAACTTTTTAACCATTCTGAAAAATTCGTTTCTGTCAGAAGATATAAAAGGTCTGAATTTGATTTTCATATCTGAAATCCTTTCGTAATCTCAAATTATTCGGCGAATACCGAGATGATAAAAATAATTTTCAAAATATTTAATGAATTTCAAAAAATATTTCGGATAAAACTTGACTAATTTTATTTTTTTGATATGATAGAAATGATAACAAAAGAAACGGAGAGTGAATGTGTATGGATGCTGTGGACGTGAAAATTATTGAATGTCTTATTGCGAATTCAAGAGAAAATGCATCTGTTATCGGCAGCAAAGTTAATATGTCCGTTTCAGCCGTTATTGAACGAATAAAGAAACTTGAATCAAGCGGCATAATCAAGCAATATACCGCCGTTCTCAACAAAGAAATGCTCGGAATGGATTTGTCCGCATTTGTTTCGGTTAATCTCGAACATCCAAAATTCAGCGGAGCATTCGTTGATTTTGTCGCAAATCATCCGCAGATTGTGGAATGCCACTGCGTAACGGGTGATTTTTCATACCTGCTGAAAGTTTGCACCGAAAACACCAAAAGCCTTGAAAAGCTTGTAAATGAAGTCAAGTCAGTTGCAGGTGTTATTTCAACTTTTACTCAGGTTGTTCTTTCAACACAAAAAGAAGATTTCTCACCTGAAATAATTGCAGAACAGTGAATCGTGCCTCCCTCACGGGAGGCGTTTTTTATTCCTCAATTTTGATATTATCGGTGTAAAGGTACTCGATAAGATAATCTTTTGTAGCTTCGATATCAAGCGTTTCAACCCACTGGCCGTTAACTGTTTTCGGAGCCATATGTTCATCAATAGGTACTCTGTTTTGCTCTGTTTCAAAAGCCATGAAACCTATGCCCGCTTTATATGCAAGTATTGTTATTTCTCCGGGAGACATATCGGTCTGGATAAGCGGGAATACACTTTGCAATGTTTCAATAAGCTTGCTTATACTTGATTTTTTCACTTGATTTATCAGTGCGGTTATCACTTTTCTTTGGCGATATGTTCTCATATAATCGCTGTCCAGTTTTCTGATGCGGCAATAAACGAGAGATTCTTCGCCGTTGAGATGAACATTTTCGCCGTGTTCGATGTGTTGTCTGGTTGTCCTGTTTATGAAATCAGCTTCTTTTTTTGTTACCTCAACATCAACTCCGCCAAGCCTGTCAATTATCTGAGTGAACATATCAAAATCAACCATAACAAAGTGGTCGATATCAACTCCGAAATTGTATTCAATTGTATCGGTCACAAGCTGAGGTCCGCCGTAAGAACAAGCCGCATTGAGCTTGGCTTTCTTGCCTTTTGATGGGATTTCTACCCAACTGTCACGCAAAAAAGAAACCAGTTTGATTTTTGCGTGTGAAAAGTCAACGGAAACAAGAATCATGCTGTCCGAGCGTGAAGATGAATTGGCATTTCCGTCAACTCCGAGCAGAAGAATGTTGGTCACAAGGGGACTGTTTTTCAGTTGAGAAGATGATATGTATTTGTTTCGTTCAAGGTCATTTCTTGTGTAGCCTGATCCTGCCGAGAACAAAAATATGAATGCCGATGAAAGCAAGAATAAAACTGCAGAAAATGTTATGATGAATCTGATGAAACGATGTTTTTTCTTTTTCTTGCTTTTGGCAAGGGGTTCGTCCTCCGGAGGAATAGGGGGAAGAAATTCATCCTGAGGGATTTCCACAATGAATTCATCTGACCTTCTGCGCTTTTTTGAAATGTATATGTCGTCCATTTTACGATCCTTTCGATTTTTTTATAATTTTATCGCAATTACGGCATATATACAATATCTAAAATGTAAATTATTTTAATTATATCGTTAAATTGTTTGACATTTCGCAAAAGGTGATTTAAAATAATACGGAGCGTAAGTGCTGAGACGGTTGGGCAGTCGCGGGCAGTTTTAAACTGCGTGAGGAAAGTCCGAGCTTCACAGAGCGGGATAACGGCTAACGGCCGCCGAGGGTGACCTTAGGGAAAGTGCAACAGAGATATACCGCC
>CALFPM010000188.1 GCA_937919155.1 uncultured Clostridia bacterium | reverse complement strand
GGGGTCATTTAAGAAGCCTGCAAAAAGTCCTGCCGCGTTTGAGCCGCCGCCAACACAAGCTACAATAGCTGAGGGGAGATGTCCTGTCATATCAATAAACTGCTCTCTTGCTTCAATACCAACTACGCTCTGGAAGTCGCGTACCATCCTGGGGAAGGGATGGGGGCCAAGAACAGAGCCGATGCAGTATATACAATCCTTATATTCCTTTGCATAAGCGGCAAATGCGGCGTCAACGGCTTCCTTGAGGGTCTGAAGACCTTCGGTAACCTCAATAACGTTTGCGCCTAAAATTTTCATTCTTGCAACGTTGGGTGCTTGCTTTTTAATGTCAACTGCACCCATATAAATATCACATTCAAGCCCAAAGTATGCCGCGGCAGTTGCAAGAGCAACACCGTGCTGTCCTGCACCCGTTTCGGCAATAACCTTCTTCTTGCCCATATATTTTGCAAGAAGAGCCTCACCCATACAGTGGTTGAGCTTGTGAGCACCTGAATGGTTAAGGTCCTCGCGCTTTGCGTAAAGCTGTACCTTACCGCCGAGTGCATCAGAAAGACGCTCGAGGTGAGTTACGGGAGTAGGTCTGCCCTGAAACTCCTTACGGATTCTGCGAAGCTCGGCAATAAACTTGCGTGACTGGCAGATAGAATAATATGCCTCGGTAATTTCAGCCATGGCAGCCTTGAGCTTATCGTCAATATAAACTCCGCCGTACTTGCCGAAATAACCGTTTTCATCGGGATAATTATTAAAATATGTTTCGAAATCAACATTATTGAGTTTCATTGTATTTTCCTCCGTAAATTATTTATGATAAGAGTGACGGGCGTTGCTTCATTTCACGCTTCGCCATCGTTTTGTGAGCAAAACCATAATAATCCTTCTTTCAGAAATAAAAAATCCCCGACAGAACATTGCTCTGTCAAGGACGAATAAATTCGCGGTGCCACCCTGATTTGCGGCAGATTGCCGCACACTTTGCGGAATACTTTGCATATTCCCGGCAACTAACGTATGCCCTCTCGTTGCAGAATACTCTGAACTT
>CALFPM010000187.1 GCA_937919155.1 uncultured Clostridia bacterium | reverse complement strand
TGTGCATTTTCGTGAGCCGGGTTTTTCTTATAAGGAAACGATAAAAACAGGAACGCTTTCTGCGGCAAGAGGCGGATACACGGCTGTTTGCACAATGCCAAATTTAAATCCCGTTCCCGACAGTGTGGAAAACCTCAGAATCCAGCAGGATATAATCATATTCAGCAGCCAGACGGCGCAAAAGTTCTTCGCAATTCCGGTTGCGGAACAGACTGCCCGGAGCATCAAAAAGTTTACCCTTCGGCAGCACATCGAGCGATAAACCGTTGACATTGCGCAATATAACATCTTCCAGTTTTTTGCGTCCGGTAAGAACTTCACTCAAACCATCTTTATTTTCGGGCAGTTTCATCACCCAGTTGCGTTCCCGGCGGCGGAAGTCTGTTTCTATAAGCAGCACCCGCTTATCCAGGTAAGTTACCGCTGCGGCAAGACTCGATACCGCTGTTCCCAGACCGGAATAGTTTTCCAACCCCGCAATCTGCAATATTTTACCGGGGAACGGGTCTTGACAACTGAATCCAAGATTGCTGCGCAGAGAGCAGACAGCATTAAAGTAGAGCCGGGAAAATTCCTTTTCCGCAGTTCCATCAAATTCCGGCACAATATCCGGCAGCAGTCCGAAAACCGGCATACCTGTTCTGTTTTCCAAATCCCGGATATTAATTTCGCTTTTGTCGGCACGGACAATAAGTACCGCCACCAGCAGGGCAAAAACCATTCCGCCCAGCGCACCGGCAAAACTCCTGACCAATACCGCAGTAAAAATATTGCCTTTGCTCAACACCGGTTCCCCCTGTACCCAGCGACTTAAAACCGGCAGCGGCTTGTGACTGGGAGCGTTCAAACGGCGTTCTTCGTCTTGAAAAAGTGAATTACGTCACACGAGCAGAGGTTGACGCCCTTGCCGCAACACTTGACATCCCCGAAGGCATTGAGCCTTTCACATACGCAAGCTGTGTGTGGGTATTCAACCACATAAAGAAGGCTGAGGGTCTCGGCATATTCTGCCATCCCTACTGGCTTTCAAACGTTCATCAGGTGCCCGAAAACCTGACAAACTTTATGCTTAAGAGTCAGCCTTTCGATGCATTTGAGGTGCTCGGCGGTGAAAACTACTATGAACACAACGGCTTCCAGACTCATAAGTATTACGAAATCAAGGCTCAGGGCTACAATTTCCCCATAGTCGGCAGCACGGACAGCCACGGCTCAATCAACAACCGCAACGCTCACATCTGCTCAACAATGGTATTCTCACCCAAAAACGAGTGCGAAGCTATCATTGATTCAATCAAGAATTTCTATTCCATCGCAATTGACGGCATCAGCAAGGAATTCAGACTTGTTGGTGATTTCAGACTTGCACGCTACGCAACATTCCTTCTTCAGGATTACTTCCCCCTCCATGACGACCTTTGCTATGAAGAAGGACGCGCAATGAAGGACTACGCCTGCGGTGTTGAGGGCGCAAAGGAAACTCTTGAATTCATCAGCGGCAGAATCCAGAAGCAGCGCGAAAAATATTTCGCATTTTAATAAATAAACTTGCTTTTTATCAAATAAAGTGGTATTTTATTGATAGTTTTATAAAGGAGGTAATTCGTTGGAAAAACAACGTTCACTTGAGGCTGCAGAAATGAAACATCCCAACAAAATCGGTTTCAGAGACGGGCTTGGCTATGCCTTCGGCGATGCCGCCAACCTTTTTGTGCTGACCTATGTTTCATCCTATCTCAAGGTGTTCTACACCGACATCCTCAAGGTTGCTGAAAACAAAATCACCACCCTGCTGCTTATTGCAAGGCTCTGGGACGCAATCAACGACCCCCTCTGGGGCAACATTATCGCAAAGAAAAGACCCAATAAGGACGGCAAATTCAGACCCTTCATAAAATGGTTTGCAATTCCTCTCGGAATCATGGCAATGCTCTGCTTTGTGAATTTCAGAGATTTCACGGCAAGCGAAACCCTTGTTCTTGCCCTTATGTACATAACCTACATCGGCTACGGCATGATGTACACAACAATCAACATTCCCTACGGCTCGCTCGCTTCGGTTATCACTGATGACCCTGAGGGCAGAACGCTCCTTTCAACCTTCCGTTCAATCGGTGCAGGTCTTGGCGGAGCAATCCCCCTGCTTATCGGCCCTATGATTATTTATACGGTTACAGGCACAAACAGTCAGGGTGTTGCTGTTAAGGCTGCGGATGCAGGCGGAATGCTGAAATTCGGAATTATAATGGGCGTTCTGTCAATCATCTTCTTCTACCTCTGCTTCTTTAACACAAAGGAAAGAGTTGCTTCCGAAGAAGAGCCCAAGGTTGACCTTAAGAAAACCTACATCGGAATGTTCAAGAGCAGACCTTTCGTTGTTGCCGCACTTTCAGGCATTCTTATCAGCGGTCAGCTTCAGTTTGCATCGCTTAACCAGTATCTCTACAAAAACTTCTTTGAGAACACAGACCTTTCAATTATCGGAACAATCGCAAACTACCTGCCCATGGCAGTAATGATTTTCTTCATGCCCAAACTTGTCAAAAAGTTCGGAAAGCAGGAGCTTTGCAGTGTGGGCACATTCTTCTCAGCTGTTGCGGCTGTTCTCATGTTCTTTATTGTTCCCCATTGCGACAGACTCGGCAGCGGCCCCGTTGTGTTTATGCTCTTCACATTCATAATCGGCTTCGGTTATTCATTTGTCAGCATCACAAACTGGGCAATCATCACAGACGTTATCGACTATCAGGAATATAAAACAGGCATCAGAAGCGAAAGCGCGGTTTACGCGGTTTACACCTTCTGCCGCAACCTCGGTCAGACAATCGCCGATGTCGGCGGAATGAAGCTGCTCGGTGCGGTTGCAGGCTACAACGGCGCAATCCACGGCTCTGCAGGCTATGTTGAAGGCGTTGGCGAAGGCATCCTTTTCGTCTGCACAATCATTCCTGCAATCGTTTATACTCTCGTATTTATTCTGTTCAAGTTCGGCTATCCCCTCAACAAATCAAAACTTGAGGTTATGTATACCGAACTCAGAAACAAAAGAACTGCAGAATAAAAATAATGGTGTACATCGTTTGATGTACGCCATTTTCTTTACCATCTGTTTTCAACATATTCACAGAATGTGAACATATCCTTTATCTCAATTTTTGTTCCGTCATCGAGAGTGACGTCCCCGTTCCACATTCCGAAAATCTGGTGGCAGTTCATTCTGCCGATTTTGAAGTCAACATCCGTGTGATTATCAAAAGTGGGGGTCATTGTCATATTGAACCTGCCGTCCTCGGAAACAAATTTCCACGGTTCAAGGAATCTGCCTTTGGGGAATTTCTCAACATCAACCGCACCGAATTTATGCACCTTTCCGTCATAGAAAATGCAGGTTTCCGTTGCGTTGCTTTCGTTGCCGATTGCCCAGGTGATTTCAAAGCCGAGAAGGTGTTTTTCTCCCTTTTCATCTGTTATGTACTGATTGCCGCTTCCCCAATACCAGACCATTTTGTGAACGGTGTTCACTCTGCCCCAATCAAGGGTGCAGAACGCGGCATCCTTGCCGAATTCATACACATAATCACCGAAAACAAACTTACCCTCGCAGGGCATACACATCTGCTTTGTGGTCATAAAATACTTGGTGTTATCTTCATCAAACGGAAAAACGGTTGTTATGTTTTCAAGTCCCGGCATAATGTCCATTGTGACATTAACTTCAACGGGTTTGCCCTTATATGAGCCTTTGTACCAAAGAGTTCTTTCCGTTTCCTTGGTGTCAAAATCAAATTCGGTCTTTCCGATTTTGTCCTTATAACGGTTGGGAACATCGCCCTTTGCAGGAGGAACATGCTTGTTTGCGCCGAGGAAATACTGCATTGAGTCGCAGATAACCTCGCCCGTTTTCAGGTTAGTGAGCTTCGCGGCAACATAGCCGCCCAGATTGATGTTTGCAAAGCTGACAAGAATCTGCATCTCACCGTCAACAATGTTATAGAAATCCCATTCCTTTCGGCTCATAATGCCCGTTTTAACGAGATTGCGGTCATATTCAAAAACATTGCGCCTTGCCCATCCTTTGGCATTCAGAGTGCCGTCAGGGTTAAGGAGAGGGGTGCTTTCCGTGTATTCCGTCTGCTTTGATTTCTCTTCCCAATCCTTGAATGGCACATAGGTTCTTTTCAGTTCGTTGCTCATTTTCTTTCCTCCCACTTATCAATAACATAATTCTACAATGTAATGACAAATATTTCAACAATAATTTTATTTCGGCAAACTTAACGCCGTCACATTCGGTTTTTTCATTTTATGATAAATCGGAATTCATCTTATCCGTTAACGGGTGCTTTTTCCACAATCTCCACATTGCCGATTTTATCATTGTTTATATATTCACCGTTCTGGTAATAAACCTCTGAATTGATATTTACAACAGCGTTGGCAGGCGCATATAAAACAGCCTTTGTGCCTTGCGGGAGAGTAAGGTTGATAATATAATCATCGGAAACCTTTTCATAATCCAGAGTAATTAACCCTTTTACGCTCGGAACAGTGCAGTTTATGCTGTCTGACAGAGTGTATTGAGGCTCGATTTTAACCTTTTCATAGCCTGCTTCAAGCGGAGTGATACCTGCAAAATGCTTGCTCATTATAACAAGAGGTCCGCCGCTCCATGCGTGATTCCTGGTGCCTCGCCAGGAGTCCCAGAATTCCCAGAGAGTGGAGTAATCCTCACACATCATATCATTATATCTGTCCTTGATTCTGTCTTTTGCAGCCTCATATTCTCCCATTTTGCAAAGTGCTTCAAGAACATAATATTCCATATACGGACTTGAATTCTCTGTGGTTTTGAGCACATTTGCAATGATATCATACTGCTCTTTTTCTGCAAGTCCCGACAAAACTGCAAGGGCATTTGCTCTGTCATCGGGTTTTCTCGCATCTTTGCTTTTGAATCCTTCATCTGTCCAAAGAGCCTCGTAACCCTTTGCAATAATATCTTTTCTTTCGGTAATAAATGAGATATCCTCGTCTTTTCCCAAAAGCTCCGCCATTTTCTCTGTGGCAGAAAGAGCATGGTAAACCCAGGCGTTTTCAATGGCGGTCATATCCGCCTTTTTGCCCCAGTCAGCCCAATCCCACGAGCCGCCGCGATGAACGACAAGATTATTTTCACCGATTTCCCAAAGCTTCAGATAGTCAATACAAGCTCCGTAAACATTTTCGATAAAAGCCTTGTCGCCTGTGTATTCATAATAAGTGAGGAAACCTGCGATTCCTGCAAGCTGCTGAACGGGGAGTTCAAAATAGTCACCGCTTATAGGCACAACAGTCTGAAGCACTTTTGTGTCATCAACATGAGAAAGCATAGCCTCCACACCCTTTTGATACAGCAGATAGGAATTGCTGTCCATAGAGTACATCGTCATAATCATTTCACTTGTGACATCGCCCCACCATTGTGCTCTTTCTCTGTCGGGACAATCCATAAAATTGTCACGCATGGTAACATAGAGAGTACGCAGAGATTTTTGCCAAAGAGAATTCAGGAATTCATCATCACAAGTGAAGTCACCACAGAATGAACTGTCATATCCTGTTTCACGGTACTTGAGAGAAACAACTGTAACGCCGTGTGGTATGTCATAAGTAATATGCTCTCCGTTAACCCAGCCTAAAGATTCAAACTCCTGTTCGCCCTCTTTGGTTATATAGGTAGTTGAAACTGCACCGATTAAAGTGTTTTCTGTTGTTATACGAATCTTTTTGCCTGCAGGTGCTATAACTTTAAGATAGGGAGTAAGCTGTGCATTATAGGGGATATCTACGGTGATTTTTTCGCCGAAAAGCTTTACCTTTTTCTTGCCCTCAAGAATATCTCTGCCCAAGGTTCCTTCCGCCTGATATCCAACGAAAAGTACGGTACAGTTCTTTTTCCAAAGGTTATGCTTCAGATGGTGTCTTATTCTGCCCGCCTCACACATTCCACTGGCGGAAATGATTATCTTCGGGGTCTTGTTTTCGTTAATAAGCTTTGATTCGTCTGCCGAAACGGCCAAATTCAGACCCTCAAAGAATATGGGATTTATACCCTGACGGAGCAGTTCTCTTGTCTCCTCGTCAAAGTTTTCTTCATAGCTCTGAAGGAATACGCTGGTTGCCTCTATTGCCATAGGACTGTCAACGTAAACGGGGAAGTCGGGGTGGCCCTTTACAAGGCCCTCGTTTTTGATCTCACGGAGGTAGTACAGCATCTCCTGTGTACGTCCCACCGCAAAGGCGGGGATGATTACGTTGCCCCCGCGATCAAAGGTCTCCTGCAAATAGGCCGCCAGAGGCTGTACCACGTTTTTCCGCTCCTCGTGGAGACGGTCACCGTAGGTGGATTCGATCACCAGATAGTCTGTCTCTTCGATTTTTTTCGGGTCATTCAGCAGAGGCTGGTTGGTATTGCCCACGTCACCGCTGAAGACGATCTTTTTGGTGGTCTCCCCTTCTGTCAGCCACAGTTCAATGGCTGCGCT
>CALFPM010000186.1 GCA_937919155.1 uncultured Clostridia bacterium | reverse complement strand
TGTTTCCGTTATAAGGTTACAGGAGATGAAAAGGCAAGAGAAAACGCAAAAAGAGCAGTTGAAGCTATGATCAAGCTTACCGAAATCACCGGTAAACTCGGCTTCACAGCACGTGCAACAAGATATTCCCACGAAGAGAACTTCCTTGACGGCAACCGCGAAGAGTGGCATGTGTGCGAGGATAACCCCGATTGCGAGTGGCTTGGCGAAACTTCAAGCGATGAGATGACAGGCCATTATTTTGCTTACGGCATTTATTATGACCTTGTTGCTGATGAGGAAGAGAAGAAGAAAATCGCACAGGTTGTAAAAACAATTACCGACCACATTCTTGAAAATAACTTCCATCTCTGCGATGTCGACGGTGTTCCGACAACATGGGCAAACTGGGAGCCCGACCTGCTCAATAACGATGACAGATGGTTCTACGAAAGAGGTACGAATTCTCTTGAAATTCTTTCGTTCCTCAAAACAACGTATCACGTTACAGGCGAAGAAAAGTATAATGAAGTATATAAAATGCTCATCGAAAAGCATCATTATGCAATGAACTGTATGCAGTATAAGTGCGAAGACGGTCATACAGCTCATATTGATGATCAGCTTGATTTTATCAATATTTATCCTCTTATTGTATATAACGATAACGCAGCTGAAAACGAGATTTTCAAGATGGGTCTTACTCACCATTGGGAATACGAAAGAGTTGAGCGTTCGCCTTTCTTCAACATCGTTTACGGTGCATTGACAGAGAATTACTGCGACATTGAAAATGCCGCAAAGTCACTTTCAGAAATGAATCTTGACCTCATCAGATGGCCTATCTACAACAGCTACAGAAAGGATATCGTATGGGATACAGAGCAGGAGGCAATGGGTCTTCCCGCCCAGCTCAAATATCCCGTTGAATATTCATCAAGAGTGCTTGTTCACTATGACGGCAACCCCTTTGTCTGCGATTCAGGCGCAGAAAGATTTGTTAATATCAACAGCAAGATTCTCAACAAAACCGCAATTCTGCCCGGCACTGCAGGTGCAAACGGCATGAGAGTAATGATGCCTTATATCTATCTTCTTCCCTATTGGATGGGCAGATACTACGGTCTTCTCGGTGATTGATATGGCAGGAATATTTTTGACGGTAAAAAACATAATAAACGGCTTTATCGCAGCCGCAATGCTCATCCCCATTCTTCTCACAATGGGCGATGCGGGTGACCCCTCAACTCCCGTTGAGCAGTACCCCGAAAGCACAAATCCTTACATAGCAGAATATCTTGACCCCGACATTGCCGCTCATCGCTCAGGCGCGGGCAATGCACCTCAGAACACGCTGATGGCGTTCGAGAATATTGTTGAGAATACCGATTGCGTTGATACACTTGAGTTTGATGTTCAGGTTACCAAAGACGGTGAGCTTGTGCTTCACCATGACCTGACTTATGACGGCACATCGAATGCAACCGAGCTTTTCGGCAAGAAAAATGTTTATGTTTCATCTCTCACCCTTGAGGAAGCAATGCAGCTAAATATGGGCGAAAAGTTCAAGGGCAGCGGCGATTATCCTTATCAGGGGCTGAGAGGGGACGATATTCCTTATAATCTTCATATTGCAACCTGTGACGGTGTTATGGATTATGTTGAAGCAAATTCCGACAAGGAATATAAGTATGTGATTGAGGTTAAAAGCATCGGCATAAACGGCAGAAAAGCGGTTGATAAGCTCTATTCAATCATCACCGAACGCAATCTGCAGGACAGAGTAATCTGGTCAACCTTTGCGCCCGATGTTTCGGCTTATATGAAGTCCGAATACCCCGGAATTGCAAGAACGGCAGACGCTATTGAAGCTGTGCAGTTCTATTTCTATTTCAGAATGGGCTGGGATTTGCAGGATGTGAGTCCGTCTTACATCGCGCTCCAGATTCCCTACGGTTCAAGCGCTTTTGATAATCTTATCAACCTGGGCACAAGGGAAATGCTGAACTATGCTCACAGCAATGATATTGCCGTTCAGTACTGGACAATCAATGATGAGGAAGAAGTGAAAACCCTTACCCTCAACGGTGCGGATTGCATTATGACCGATTATCCCGAAAAGACCTATGATGCAGTGAATTCCGCGGCAAATTCCAAATAAAGAACAATGAAGGGCAGTCTGACGGCTGCCCTTTGCTTTTTGCCTGCATAATCTTTGCTTTTTGCCTTGACATTGACCGACAAATATTTTATTATATATTCGTGTTGATATAAATAAAGACAAGGAGTGTTTTCAATGGATCAGCAGTACGAAGCTTTATTTACCCCTTGGAAAATAGGCAACGTAGAAATCAAAAACAGAATTGTTATGTGCCCCATGGGCGGAACATCATTGTTCGGTTGGTTTGAACTTGGCGGTTGCCATTTTGACAAGGAGGCTGCAAAGCTTTTCCTTGAAAGAGCAAACAACAATGTTGGTCTTATCATCCCCGGTATTGCACCTCTGCGTGACACATTCTGGGGCAAGTGGCTCTGGCAGAATCCCAAGATGTTTGAAGACCTTAAGGTGTTTATGGACGAAATCCATAAGACAGGCGCAAAGCTTTTTGTTCAGCTTACGGCAGGTATGGGCCGTTCATGGGCAATCACAGAGCTTGTTGCTCCTCTTCACAGAAATAAGTTCACCCGCGCTCTCGTGAAGCCTATTCTTGACACTTCACACGAGCTTGCTTCACCCAGCCCCCAGCCCTCACGTTGGGCACACGACATCATCTGCCCTGAAATGACAGTTGAGCAGATTCACGAAATTATTGAAGCATTCGCAAAGACTGCAAAGCTTTGCCGCGATGCAGGTGTTGACGGCGTTGAAGTTCACGCTGTTCACGAAGGTTACCTTCTTGACCAGTTTGCAATTGAATTCTTCAACAAGCGCACAGACGAATACGGCGGAAGCTTTGAGAACAGATACCGTTTTGCTGCTGAAGTTGTTAAGGCTATCAAGGAATCCTGCGGTGACGATTATCCCGTTTCACTCCGTTACTCAGTTGAGTCAAAGATGAAGGGATTCTGCGAAGGCGCAATGCCCGGCGAAGACTACAAAGAAGTCGGCCGTGCAATGGAAGAATCCGAAAAGGCTGCAAAGTACCTTCAGGATGCAGGTTATGACATGCTTAATGCCGATAACGGTACATATGACTCATGGTACTGGGCACATCCCCCCATGTATATGCCTCAGAACTGCAACCTTGATGACGTTGCACACATCAAGAACTTCGTTGACATTCCCGTTGTCTGCGCAGGCCGTATGGAACCCGATGTCGGTGCAAAGGCTGTTGCTGAAGGCAAGATTGACGGCGTAGGTGTTGCCCGTCAGTTCCTTACCGACCCCGAATGGATCACAAAGATTCTCGAAGACAGAGTTGAAGAAATCAAGCCTTGCATCTGCTGCCACAGCGCTTGCTTCAACTTCTCATCATCAAAGGGTCACGCAAATACTCAGGACCTCACAGACACAATGGGTCTTTCACGCTGCGCTCTTAATCCCCAGACAATGCAGTCCAAGAAATACAGCATCAAGCCTGCAAAGAAGGCAAAGAAGATTGCCATCATCGGCGGCGGTATCGGCGGCATGGAAGCTGCTATTGTCTGCGCAAAGAGAGGACATACAGTTGATCTTTATGAAAAGACAGACAAACTCGGCGGTGTGTTCATTGCAGCTGCAGCTCCCTCATTCAAGGAGAAGGACCGCGACCTCATCGCATGGTATAACCGCGAGGTTAAGAAATACAGCGCAATCACAATTCATATGAACACAGAGGTTAAGGATGTTGCCGCTCTCGGTGCAGACGAAGTTATCGTTGCAACAGGCTCAAAGGCAAGATCAATTCCCGTTCCCGGTGCAGACAAGGCTATCGAAGCTGTTGATTACCTTCTCGGCAACAAAGAGGTTGGCGAAAACGTAACAGTTATCGGCGGCGGTCTCACAGGCTGCGAAATCGCATATGACCTCTATCTCCAGGGCAAGAAGCCCACAATCGTTGAAATGCAGGATGACCTTGTAACAACACCCGGTGTTGCTCTTGCAAACACAAGCTTCCTCCGCGATTTCTTCAAGACAAACAAAGTTCCCGTTCACCTTGAAACAGCTCTTTGCGAAATCGGTGACGGCAGCGTTAAGGTTAAGGATAAGGACGGCAAGGTGTTTGATATCCCCGCAGACTCAGTTGTTATGTCTGTCGGTTATGTTCCCACACCCGTTGCTCCCAAGGGCAAGCACATCCACGTTATCGGCGATGCTGCAAAGGTCGGCAATCTCCGTACCGTTATCTGGGGCGCTTGGGATATTGCAATGAAGCTGTAATTTCCTGAAATTGCATAAATAAAACTTTCTGACACGGTGTAATTCCACTACGGAGTTACACCGTGTTTTTTCATCGGAAGCAATCTTAATCAATTCTTAAGACTTGAATTGCAACAAAGTTCCCGTAAAACAACACTGATATTATGAAAGGGCAAAATGCCCGATGTATAAAACGGGGATATCTCGGGGGAGATATCGGTGACATTATGTGAAGGGGACGTAAAAAATGACACTCGGAAGTAAAATCGAAAATCTGAAAATCATGAAGAACGCGGGTCTGCCCGTGCCTGAGTTTGAAACATTCTCTTTTGACGAGCTTGTTTCATCAAAGGAAAAAATTGAAGAGGCAGTGAAAGCCTCTCTCGGCAAGTCAGCCGCAGAAAGAAGCTTTATTCTGAAAGCGGCGGTGAGAGATACTGTTGCCGTGCCAAGGGAAATCAGCCTTGCGGGCGAGCTTTTCTCCGTGCGCTCATCATCCTGCGTGGAGGATTCGGCGGAAAGCAGTTTTGCAGGTCAGTTTGACACATTCCTGAATGTGAAAAGAGAAGATATTGCCGCAAGAATCGTTGATTGTGTTTGCTCGCTTTACAATGAAAATGTGCTGACCTATATGGAACAAATGGGACTTGACACAAATCTGCTTAAGATGAATGTTTTTGTTCAGCGAATGGTCAATTCCGATGTTTCCGGCATTCTTTTCACCGCAAATCCTCAGGGAATACTCAACGAAACCGTGATTGTTGCGGGCAGGGGACTTGGCGAAAATGTTGTGTCAGACAGAATCGACACCACCTCGTATTACTACCACCTTACCGATGATGTTTATTATTATGACGGAAAGGAAAATCTGCTCAGCGATGAAACGGTGCATAAGCTGATTGAAACATCAAAGGTCATCTGCGGCTTAATCGGCAAATATACGGACATTGAATTTGCCATTGAAAATGATGAACTTTATATTCTTCAGGCAAGACCCATAACCACCGTTTCCGATGAAAAGCCGTTGCTTTTTGATAACAGCAACATTGTGGAGAGCTATCCCGGTCTGAGCCTTCCTCTGACTCTTTCTTTTGTTGAGTCGGTATTTGCGGGAGTTTTTAAGGATGCGGGACGCAGATTGCTGAAAAACGAAAAGGAGCTTGAAAAGCGTTTTGATATTCTTGAAAATACGGTGGGAGCGTCAAACGGAAGGCTCTATTATAACCTCAACAGTTGGTATTCGGCAATCAAATTTCTGCCTTTCAGCAATAAAATAATTGCAATCTGGCAGGAGCTTGTGGGTGTTAAGTATAAAGAATATGATAACAGTGAAAATGAAATAAAACCTCTTGTAAAGGCGTCAATTTATTTCAACACCCTTGCGGAGCTTATCAACACTCCTGCCAATATGAAAAAACTCAATGAAAGTTTTATTGAAATCAAGAACTATGTTTACGGCAGATTCAGGGAAGAAATGACGGCAAAAGAAATACTGGAGCTTTATGACAAAATTGAGGATAAACTCCTTTCCTGCTGGGGCGTAACTCTGCTCAATGACACATATGCATTCATCTTTACGGGTCTGCTCAAGGCAAGACTGAAAAAGAAATATAAAAATCACGAAGAACTTTCCAATAAATATATTTCGGGTATTTCCAACATCGAAAGCATGAAACCCGTCAGGGAAATGATCCGAATTGCAATGGCAAAGGACAAAATGACCGATGATGAATACCTCAGACGCAGGGCGGAATACATCGGGGTTTACGGCGACAGATGTCTTGAGGAGCTGAAACTTGAAACGGAAACATTCAGAACAAATCCTGAAATGTTTGATGCGAAAATTGATGAGTTTGCGCAGGATATAGAAAAGCTTCTTCCTCTCCTTGAGGACAGGGAGAGCGAGGGCGGAATCAATCTCAGGGGCGACCCCGTAACAAAATTCCTGAGCAAAAGATGCATGCTTGGCATCGGCAACAGGGAAATACAGCGTCTTAACAGAAGCAGGATTTTCGGAATGGTGCGTGAGGCAATGCTCCGATTGGGCGATATTTACACCCGAAACGGATGCATCAATGAGCAGCGGGATGTGTTCTGGCTTACACTTGAAGAAGTCCGTTTGCTTGCGGAAAAAACCTGCGACATGAGAGATGCCGTAACTGCCCGAAAGCAGAAATATGAGATGTTCGCAATGCTGCCTGCATATTCAAGAATTGTTTTCAGCGGCAAGGCTTTTGATAAAAATCACCGGAATGTGAATATGAATGCCGTCAGCTGCAACAAGGATGAAATGCTTGGCGTGCCTTGCTCCAACGGCGTTGTGGAGGGTGAAGCCTGCGTTGTGACGGATGTCAAAGAGGTGAGCAGTGTAAAAGATAAAATTCTCATCACAAAAATGACCGACCCGGGCTGGGTGTTCCTGCTTGCGGAGGCAAAGGGTGTTGTGAGCGAAAAAGGCTCTCTCCTTTCCCACACGGCAATCATTTCCCGAGAGCTCGGAATACCTGCGGTTGTGGGTATTGATAATCTTATGTCAACCGTTCGCAGCGGTGATATTGTCCGCCTTGACGGCGCAACGGGCGTTGTGAAAATTATCCGCAGAGCGATATAACGAAATTTTGCGGTTAATTTCACTTGATTTAATTAAAACAAACATTTATAATATCAACAAGGTTGGTGAATATTATGAATACATATTTTAATGAAATAAAATCAACGCCCGTTAATACCTATGACGGAAACGTTCTTTATAAAATTCCTGCCGGTGCTTTTTGCAGCAACGGCGACATTGGCGTTGTTTTTGATAACGATGAAAAAGGACTTCTGCTTCATATTTCAAAATGCGATTTCTGGAAGTTTACTCCCGGTGCGCATAAAGACGGCGGAATCAAAACAGTGGGCAATATCAGAATCGGGAATGTTGATTTGTCGGAATATAACATAAAGCAGTATTTTGACAAAGGTCTTCTCGAATGCAGTTTCGGTAACGCGGAAATGGAGTTTTTTGTTGCTCCCGAGAACAGGATTTACATAAAAATCAAAGCTCCTGTTTCGGAAAAATGTCCTGCGGTTGAGATTGAAATTCCCGACACCTGCAATTCGGAGAATTCTGAATATGTTCAGAGCGGAATCAGCTGCAGCGTCAGAAAGTTTAACGGCAAAGAGGTTGACCGTGAATCAGCAGTAATTGTCTGCTGCCGTGAGATTGATTCTCAGACGGTTGACGGATTTGTGACTGCACGCTACTGCATTTCGGCTGTTACGAATTTTGATGATGCAAATTATCCCGAAAAGGGTATCGAAATGGTTGAGAACTGTGATTATGACAGCGACAAAGAGAAGACCCGTGAAAAATGGGAAAAGTTCTTTTCTGCATCAAAAGTAACTCTGGAAGACAAGGAAATCGAAAGCTTCTATAATTCAAGTCTTTATCATCTTGCGGGATGTATGGGCAACAAGGAATTCCCTCCCGGACTGTTCGGCAATTTCGTGACCGATGATTTCTTCCCTTGGGCAGGGGATTATCATATGAATTATAACTATGAAGCGCCCTATTACTGCATCTTTTCATCAAATCACCCCGAACTTTTTGACGGATATATGGCTCCCGTCAATGATATGGCAGAAAATGCAAAGAAGTTTGCAGGGCTTTTCGGTTGCGGTGGCTATGCTTTGCCCGTAAGCTTCGGCCCCAAGGCGCTTGATGTTTACAGCATGGCGGAATGCAAGGAGCACGGCATTCTTTTCCTCGGTCAGAAGAGCCACGCCGCTTATGCTTGCCTGATTCCCGTTATGCATTGGTTTTCAACCTATGACAAAGAATATGCAAAAGAAAACTACTATGATTTTGTTTTCGGGACTGCCGCTTTCTGGGAGGATTACCTCGTTAAGAAAAACGGCAGATATGTTATAAAGAATGATGCGGCGCATGAAATACCCTATTACCGCGGTGAAAAGTTCAGATATATCACCCATAAGGGTCAGATTGAAGCTGTGAATGCCATCAATTCTCTCGGTCTTGTCAAGTTGCTGTTCAATGGTGTTTATGACATGGCAAAGGAGCTTGATCTCAATGCCGAAAAGTATGCCGTATGGGAGGATATTATTGAAAATCTGAGCGATTTCCCCACATTCATAAAGAAAGGCAAGAAATGCTTCCGCTACTCAAAAAGAGGCATTCGTTGGAGAGACGAAAACACTGTTGGTCTTCAGCATATTTATCCTGCATCGCAAATCGGACTTTCATCGGGCGAAAAACTGCTGAAAATTGCAAAAAATACATATTTTATGAATGACAGACGCCTTGATGACAACGGCTCCAATTCTTATCTCCCTGCGGGTGCAAGAATCGGCGTTGACCCTGAATTTGTGCTTGAAGGAATCCGTATGAATATCAGGGAATTCGGCTTGCCCAACAGACTTTTCCGCCATCACGGCGGCGGAATCGAGCATCTGACAACCGTTCCTGCCACAATTAACGAAATGCTTATGCAAAGCCACGAGGGCATTATCAGACTCTTCCCTTGCTGGAGCAGAAATATGTCCGCATCCTTTGAAAATCTGCGTGCAGACGGCGCATTCCTTGTTTCTTCCGCGTTGGAAAACGGGAAGATAACCTCACTGAAAATCAAAAGCCTGAAAGGCAGATTGTGCAAGGTTGAGTGCGGCGGAATCAAGAGCATAGTCAGAGAATCGGACAATGCTGCGGTTCCTTTCGAAAAAACAGGTGACACAGTTACTTTTGAAACTCAGGCAGATGAAACATATATACTGATATAAACAGATAAGCCGCCCGAAAAATCGGACGGCTTGTTTTTATTCTGCACCGTAAAGAGCGTTGCGGATTCTGTCGGGATAGTCTGTCATCAGCAGGTCAGCACCGGATTCGGCAAGCATTTTTGCATCCTCAGGCTTATTGACCGTCCAATACTGAACGGAAATTCCGTATTTGTGAGCATAATCAATAAATCCTGTTTTGCCGAGATTTGCAACAAGAAGTTTGCCGTCATCCCAATAATACGGCATTTGCAGAGCGGTGAATTTGATTTTTTCGTTGGATAAATCATCGTTTCTTGTGTAGCAACCGTAGAAATCAACAATTTCAAACGGGTTTGCGGCTCTGTTGATTCTGCCGCCGTAGTTGATGTCGATGTAAGTTGAAACATCAGGCCAGAAGCTTGCCAGAATCACACGGTCAGCAAGGTCATATTTTTCCATAAGTTCGTAAATTCCGTCAACAATTTTCGGTGCCCATGGATGAGGATATTTCAGCTCGATGATATATCGGAATTTGCCGGGAACTTCTGTTTCAATGCAATCGAAAACATCTTTCAGTGCAGTGATTCTGATTTCATCGGGAATTTCATCTCCTCGCAAACCTCTGTAAGGATAACTGCCATCGCCTTTGAAATTTTCACCCATGTTAAGACCGCGGAGTTCATCATATGTTTTTGAAAAAACTGTGGTGTTCTTTTTGCCGAAATATTCTGCACTGTCGCTCATTTCGTCAAGGAAAAGACTGTGGTACAGCACGATTTCCCCGTCTTTTGTGAGCTGAACATCCATTTCAATAATCGCAGAATCCGATTCGGCATAGATAAGATTTGACTGTATTGCCATCATTGTGTTTTCGGGGGCGGCGCCTTTGCCGCTTCTGTGAGAAGAAATGAGGGTGTTGCCGTAATCGGGGAGAAAATAATTGCCTGTGTCTTTGTTCAGAATCTGAGGCTCTTCGGGAATCGGTGCACTGAATGAGCTGAGGCACATAATACCTGCAATCACAAACAGAACGGTTTTTCTCATAAGCATATAAAACATACCGTGAATCATCTGAAACATTTTCATCTCTCCTTTTTACGAAATGAGAATTATGCTTAAACTATATCATGTTTTGCAGAAACAATCAATAATTTACTGCAGTGTTTTTTCGCCTGATATACAAAATTGTCGGAAGATATGAAAAATCACAGACCATCTGACGACAATCTGTGATTGCTGTGTTTGGAAAAGTGTGCGGAAAACTTGAAAGATATTTATATTATCAAACAAATTTTGACAAAAAGAAATATATTCTTGACACTGCAAGACGATTTATAGTAGTATATTTAACAAGGAAAAATAAACATTACACAAAAAACGGAGGTAACTTTTATGGGTCGTCTTGAAGGAAAAGTTGCTGTTATCACCGGCGGCAATTCAGGTGTAGGTGCAGCTACAGCTGTTAAGTTTGCAAATGAAGGTGCAAAGGTTGTTATCACTGCCCGCCGCGAAGAACCTCTTCTCGAGGTTGCCGCACAGATTAAAGAAGCAGGCGGAGAAGTTCTGCCCGTAGTAAGCGACATTTCAAAGAACGAGGATGCGGAGAGAGTTGTTTCCGAAACTCTTGCAGCATTCGGCAAAATTGACATCCTTATCAACAATGCAGGTGTGCTTGATAACGGTCTCAAGGCTATCGACAGCTTCACCGATGAGGATATGAACAAGGTTATCGATATCAACACCAAGGGAACAATGTGCATGATGCGTGCTGTTACTGAGGAAATGGCAAAGACAGGCTACGGCTCAATTGTCAATGTTGCTTCCGTTGCAGGTGTTATGGGTTGCGGCGGTGCTGCTTATGTTGCATCCAAGGCTGCCATTATTGGTCTGACACGCCACACTGCGCTTCGTTTTGCAGGCACAAATGTGCGCTGCAATGCTATCTGCCCCGGCACAATCGTTACACCTATGGTTGCAGGTATGAATCCCGCAAACATGGATATGAACATTTTCGGTCAGATGATGAAACACAACGATCTCAAGGTTCAGCCCTGCTTGCCTGAAGATGTTGCAAATATGCTTCTCTTCTTTGCATCGGATGAATCACGAGCAATCACAGGTCAGTCAATCGTTACCGACTTTGGCTCAACCCTTTGATTTGAAATAATTTGGTTGCGGAGACAGGACTTGAACCTGCGGCCTCCGGGTTATGAATTAAAGAACAGCGTTAAATACCGTTGACAAAATGCAATAAAACCATAAAAACCACCGTGTTTCCTGCCAAAAAGCGGAAATTTCGGTGGCTTTTTACGTGTCAGACCTGTGGCGAAAAATTTGCAATAAATTTTGTTGTCAAAAAGTTGTCATTAAAATCAGATGTTGGTTACTTTTTCAACAATCATATTATATCTGTTTATAATCATATCAACAATAATTTGAGATTTAACTTTTGTTTGAATTAAGCTTATTCTCAAACGTTTTCATCCTCAAAATATTTCTTACAAAAAAATTTTTTTATTTTTGATAGACCAACCGACTGTTTCAATCGTAATAATAATGAAAGGACTGAAACGGAGGTGTAAAATGAACAATGAAGTAAAAACAACGAGGGTCAATCTTGACGGTTTGCACTCCCTTGAGATTGCAATTAACGAGAAAACCAAAACCGTTGTGGCAGAACTGATTGTCGGTGAAGAAATCACTTTTATCTATGCGGAAAAATTCGATGCGCCGTGCAATTATCTTCGGACAGCTATAAAGAAAGGCATCGTTTACTTAAACGGTGACACGCCCGAAACAAATTACGTCAGCGAAAACAAAAAAGGAAAAAATTGTATTTGCTTGAACACGGACGGATATGTGATATAATGTAAATCAGGAAATATTGGTGTGATTGAAGGTGAAACAATGAAAGACGAAAACAAAAAAATCGCCCGATTAATTAAGCAGATACAGCGCGGAAATCAATCCGCCTTTGAAGAATTCTATAAGCTGACAAGCCCCAAGGCTTATTTTATTGCACTTAAAATAACACAAAACGAACACGATGCAGAGGATATTCTGCAGGAAAGCTACATAAAAGCTCTTGAAAAAATCAATGAAATCGATACCGCGCAGAACATAAACTCGTGGTTCTTCAAGATTGTTTCAAACAAAAGCAAGGACTTGCTTAAGAGCAGAAACCGTCTTGTTTTTGACGGAGAAGAAGAAGGCGTTTTTGATGAAATGCCCGAAGAAAAAGCCGAATTTTGTCCCGAAGAAAATCTGGATCAGGAAGAATTACGGCTTGAAGTTATGGCGGCAATCGACGAGCTGACCGCCGAAAAAAGAGCCTGCATTATGATGATGTATTTCGGTGATATGAGTGTCAAAGAAATTGCCGAAAGCATTGAAGCGCCCGAGAGCACTGTTAAAAACAGACTTTACACTGCAAGAAAAGACCTCAAAGCCAGGTTTGAAAAAAGCGGAAATATTCTTTACGGTGCAGCACTCGGTGGAGTTCTTATATGGGCACTCAGCAAAACCGCTGAAACAACTGCATCTGCTTTTGCGGCAAGCACGGCATCAGGCACGGTGCTTGCAGGAGTAAATGCAGCTTCGGTTACGGCGGCATCATCCGCATCAGCTGCAAGTGCGGCAACGGGTACGGGTATCGCGGCAAAACTTGCGGCATTATCTGTTGCACAAAAGATTGTTGCAGGCGTTGCGGCAACTGCGGTAATAGGCGGCTCAACAGCAGGTGTTGCAACCGTTGCAAAAAAGATTGTTTTATCAAACGAAACCACAACATATATCGAAGAGGTTACGACCGCACCGTCACAGACCGAGGAATTTGTTTTTGCGGTTATTCCCACAAAGGAATCAACCACGGGAACGGCAACCGCAATTTCAGAGCCGACGGTAACAGAGCAAAGTGAAGCCACAACAAAACGCCAATCGGCAACTTTGACAACAAATACGGCAGGAACAACCTTGATCACTTCAACAACAAAGCAGACTACCACCAAGAAAGAAACAACAACCAAAATACAAACAACCACAAAACCCACTACGACCAAACCGACCACAACAATACCCACAACAACAAGACCAACCACAACAACAGAACCCGAAACCGAAGAAGAAACAACAACTCAGCCAACAACAACCGAGCCGACTACCACAGAGCCGACCACTCAGGCTCCTGCAACGGTTAATATTGAGGTTGTTGATATGAATGAGGATGTTGTTGCAACCTTCAGCTTTACGGTTGAAGCGGGAACGGAAATGACGTGGGAATATCTTGTTTCTCAGATAAAAGCAAAAGGCTATGAGCCCAAGGCAGGCATTTACGGAGATGCCGTAGATTCCGTTGCCGAAGCGGGCAGAAGCTACAGCATAACAGCGGAATTATAAAAACATATAAGGAGGCAATTTTATGAAAAAAGCATTATCATTGTTTCTTGCATTCGTAATGACTTTCGGCATTGTTGCTATCGGCATAGCAGAGTTGCCGCATTCTCACGCTGAAGAAGTTGAAACTCAAGGCTTGTCCGAAAATAACTTTGTTTATAAAGTTGTTGACGGAAATGCAGTTATTGTTGATTATACCGATAAGCAGTCAACCGATGAAATCTTTATTCCCGAAACCCTCGGCGGTTATCCCGTGACGAAGCTTAACATTAACTCGTTCAAAGGCTGTCAGTGCATTGCTGTTACAATTCCCGCAACGGTAACCAGTATTCATGTTACAGCTTTTGCTTATGATATGCCTAATATTGAGAGATACACGGTTGCTGAGGGGAATACGAAATATTCATCCGAAAACGGTATTCTTTACAGAGGAACGAGCACTAAATCAATTGTTGCATATCCCAAAAATGCTCCCGAGGAATCTCTCAGCTTATCCGCAATAAGTGTAGATTCTTATGCATTCTCTGAAGTTTCAAATCTGAAAAGCATAAGTCTGTCTTACGGTTATGTTAACGAAAAATATACAAGCTACAGCATCGCTAAATATGCTTTTTATAATGCAACAAGCCTTGAAAGCGTTGAAATGGATAAGAGTATAGATTCAATAGGTGACTATGCTTTTGCATCCTGTCCGTCGCTTGTATCGGTAAAAATTTCCGATGTGGTTGAAAATTTGGGATGGGAAATCTTTGCGGATACTCCCTTTATTAATGACTCCAAAAATTTTAATTCCAACGGTGTTCTTTATCTTGATAAAAACCTTATTGCAACCCATCCCTCAGGCGATAGGGAATATTATGAAATCCAGGCAGGCACAAAAGCTGTTGCAGGCGGTGCATTTCAATGGAACGCGCTCAAAGAGGTTTGTATCCCAAATTCGGTTGACTACAGATATGTTCAATCCAATCCTTTTGCAAAGTGTCCGAATCTTGAAACCTTTACCCTTAGTTCAGGAAGTGATTTCAGTGTTGATAACTACGGTGTGCTCTATATATGGGGAGAAAAAGTAATAGCTTATCCCAACGGCAGATATCAGAGCTGTTACGTTTTCGAAAGCATCGTTAACCAACACGAAATTATCCCGTATGCATTCTATCTCAGCCCCATAAAGAATATATACATTCCTGCAAGCGTTAAAATCGGAAGCGAAGATATTGCAACTATTAGAAATATAGGCTATTGTGCTTTGGGCGGCGAAGGTGTAACTGATATTCATTACGAGGGAGATGAAAGCAGCTGGAAAAATGTATGTTACGATAAAGCCATATATGATACAATGATAACTGCAGAGGATGTTGCGGAAATTCATTTTGAAGAATATTCACAGTCCGAGCATTATGTAATTACCGATAACGCTATTCGCTCGGTATGCTCGTGCGGTTACACGGTTGAACACGCTTATGCCGACGGTAACTGCACGGAAGACGGTTTTGTTTATGATATTATCGGCAAAAAGGCAGTTATCACGGGTTATAAATACAGAGAGTCAACATCTGCTGTTGTTATCCCCAAAACGATTGACGGCTATCCCGTAACAAAGCTTGAACGCGGTGCATTCAAGGACTGTATGTTTACCTCTGTTCAGATTCCTGCAAGCGTTACCGAAATTGACCCCGAAGCATTCGCCTATGCACCCAACAATCAATCTTTCACCGTTGCATCAGGGAACAAAAATTTCAAGGCGATTGACGGCGTGCTTTTCAGGAACGGTTCCGTTATGGCTTTGGTTGCATATCCTCAGAATGCTCCTGCATCGGAATATCAGAAGCCTGCTGAAGCAGTCGAAATTTTGCCTTATGCTTTTTACGGAAGCAAAAATCTTAAAACACTTGATTCATGGCAGTCTGTTACCGTCAGGGACTATGCGTTTGTAAATTCAAGCATTGAAACAGTTCGCGGTTCGGATTTTCAGTGGATCGGTAACGGTGCGTTCAAAAATTCCTGCCTTAAGGAATTTTCAATAACCTCAACTCCCGAGTTTTTCGGCTATAATGCTTTTGAGGGTACGCCTTTCCTTGAAAATGCGGTTTATGACGAAGACGGTGTGTTCTATCACGAAAATGTCCTTGTGGCAGTCGACAAAAAACTCGACAAAAAATACTATGAGGTCAAAGAGGGGACAACCGTTATTGCAGGCGGTGCGATTAAATGGGAAAGCCTTGAAGAAATTTATATTCCCAAGAGTGTTGAAACAGTCAACGGTTCTTCATTCAGCGAGGCAACGAGCCTCAAAACCTTCAAATTAGACAGCAACAACAAACATTTCAGCATTCTCTATGACAGTGTGCTTTTTAACTCTACAGCAACAAAGCTTATCGCTTATCCTCCCGCCGCTGAAGACGTCTGTTTCAGTATTCCGCGAGTAGTTACCGAAATCGGCGCATTCGCATTCAATAATGTTCAGAGGCTCTGTTGTGTTCATGTTCCGAGAAGCGTTAAGACCGTTGGCGAATTTGCCTTCGGTATGAACGGATTCAAACATATTATAAGAATTAAAACCGAAAGAGCAGAAATTAATTGGAAAGAAATTGATTTTGTGCAGTCAGGCTCGGATATGGTAGACTGCGAAATATTAATCTCAAAAACTTTCCAAGAATATTCTGAAGGTTCGCACGGAAATGTCGAAACCGAAACTGAAACTGAAATCGTAGGAACGGGCTGCGATGAAAGAACTCGTGTAACTTATTACTGTGCCTGCGGCTGTGCGTTTTATTTTAATTCAGCTCCCAAGGCTGTTCACGTTCCCAATGAAGAATACACCGTTGTCAGAAAAGCATCCTGTACGGGCACGGGCACAAAGGAACTTCGCTGTTCCGTATGTTCAAAGACTCTCAGAACAAAAACCATTCCTGCGCTTGGCCATGATTATGAGCTGGTCGAACATATTAAACCTACTTGTGTAAATAACGGCGAAAAAACTTATAAATGCAAACGCTGCAATATAGAAAAAACCGAAGAAGCCGAAGCAGCTCTCGGTCATATCAGTTCAGGTGAAACGGTAAGAATTGACCCCACCTGCACCGAAGACGGCGGACTGTATTATCTTTGTGACAGATGTAACGAACCGATTTATGATGAATGCATTGAAGTTTACCCTGCAACGGGCCATACCGAGGGTGAATGGAAATGCACGCAGGAGCCCACCTGCACATATCAGCAGGTTGACACACTTTTCTGCTCTGTTTGTACTCAGGCGATTGAAACCAAAACGGGCGATTACGGTACTCACATTTACAGAGATGAGCTCGAGTACGAGGAATGCACCTATAGATGCTACATAGTTTACTGTATCGGCGGCTGCGGTGACGAATATTACGAAGAAATCATTGCACCCGATGATGCAATCTTCGGCGAAGACGAAAGCGGCCTCGGTCACATAGTGGAAGAAGTAATAACAGAGCCGACCTGCACTCGACCCGGCAGAAAATATAACAAATGTACCGTCTGCGGTGAAACGGTAGGAGAGGTTACGGAATTATCAGAAGCCCTCGAACACAATTGGGTAGAAGAATATTACTGGGAAACAACCTGCTATGAAGAAGGTTATATATTATATCGCTGCACGGTCTGCAGAAGAGGTAAATATGAAGATCTTCCGATGATTCCGCACACCTTTGAAGAATGGAAATATGAAAACGGAAATTTATTCTCGGGCGACTGTACCGTTTGCGGAGATGTCTTTGAACATCTTGAAGTTAAACTCACTCTCGACAGCACCGAATTAACTCTTGAAAATCAGTCATCAGAAACTCTTTCCGTTACCGTTACGGATAATATAACCGATGATATTGTGTTCACCTCATCAGACAGCAACGTTGCTTCTGTTGATGCTGACGGCACAATAACCGCAAATGCTCCGGGCGATGCAGTTATTACCGCAAAAATCAACGGCACGGAAATATCAGCTCAGTGTGAGGTAACCGTTAAGGCAAGAAGGTTCGGCGTTGAATGGATTACTGACGGTAAATTATATTACTATAGCCATATCAGAGAGGGTGCAAATATTGAAACTCCCGAAGCACCCGAAAAAGCAGGATATGTGTTTGCAGGTTGGACACCCGAAGTGCCCGAAACAATGCCTTCAAACAGCCTTACTTTCACGGCGGTTTTTGTCATCGTTTCACAGTCGGATGATTTCGACGTTTCCGCAACCTATCTGCCCGGCTGCTTCGATGAGGAAGTTACTCTTGAAGTTGATTTGATTCAGGGTGACAGAGAACCCGGCGGTGTTTATATGGTAGAGGGCGAATATTATAAACAAGTTGGTCTCTATAACATCAAAACTGTCAACGGAAACGCAGAAGTTATTCAGCCCAACGAAGGTTATAAAGTAACAATCAGAATGGCAATTCCCGAAGCATATAAAAATAATAAATCATTTATGGTTTATCACCGCTTCACGGGCGGCGGCAGAGAACAGCTTTCAACCGAAAACGGAACTCTGAAAGTTGAAAACGGATATCTCGTTTTTGAGGTAACAAAGTTCAGCGAGTTCGAGATTTTCGTTCCGACCTCACACATAAAAATCACTCAGCTTCCCGATAAAACGGTTTATTATTATAACACCGCTAAAGAGCTTGATTTAACAGGATTAAGAATCAGATACACAAATTCCGACGGTACAACAAAAATGTTAAACGAGTCTTCACCGCTTACCGTTACGGGTTTTGACGGCACACAAGTCGGCAAACAGACCATTACCGTAAAATACGGACAGTATTCCGATACCTTTGATGTGACCGTTAAATATAACTGGTGGCAATGGATAATTTATGTGTTATTCCTGGGCTTGTTTAAGATATAAAATTAATTAATCAACCCCGAAGAGGGCAGAAGTTACTGCTTCCTTCGGGGATTTTTTAACCGCTTTTGGTTATTTTTTCAAAATTAAGCCGATTAAACAACAGTTGTCTTATTTGTTTTCAAGGTTTATAATAAAATTGAAAACTTTTTCAAAAAAATTTTTGTTACATTTTGAAATTTTGTTGACTACATAATGAAGGCTGATGAAAGGAGTGAAAACAATGAGCGAAAAGAAGCGGGCAAATGCATTGTTGCAGGAATGCTATAACGAATACCGCATAAAGCTTTTCAACTATTGTCTGTCACGCCTTGAGGGCTCACGGGAGGCTGCAGACGACTGTGTGCAGGAGGCCTTTATTGTTTTCTATAACAAGCTGCTTGACGGCGAGCAGTTTGAGAATCCCAGAGCGTTCCTTTACCGCACAGCCGATAACTTCGTTAAGCGGCAAAAGCAAAAAGCTGCTTCGGAGTTGCAGCATCATGTGCCGCTTGAAACGGCGGCAGATGTCGGCATTACGGATGATGATTACAACGAACGGCTTGACCTGATTGACTATGAGGAATGTGCAAAAATTCTTCTCAATCTTCTCACCGAAGAAGAAAAGCAAATTTATGATTTGCGGTACATACAAAAAATCGGTGTTGAGGATATTGCGGAAAGGCTTGGAATTTCAAGACCTGCCGCATCGATGCGGTTAATGCGATTACGAAACAAGATTAAAGATATGGTTTATTCTTTTGATATTGAAAAGAAAGGAGGCTGACGAAATGATGACAGTAAGCAGAGAAATACTTATGCACCCCGATTTTATGACCAACCTCGCCGATGAGCTTTGCGAAATGCTTGAAGCTATGATTGATGCAGAGTTTGACAAAGGCGATGACACGGATTTTGATTTTATTGACGAATGTGCAGATGCGATAAATGCCATCCGCTCGGGTGATGAATCGCAGATTCTTCCCATTATTTCACGCAGGGATTTCTTTAAGAAAATCGGTGTTAAAACCGAGAGCAAATTCAAAGCTATTGTTGCGGCTTGTGCAGCGATTGCACTTATTTTCACCGCAGGCACGCAGATAGAAGTTGAAGAAAATGTTTCTGTTATTGAGGCACTTTCGGGCATCGTTTCGGAATTCTTTACAAGAGAAAAGCAGGAAGAACCACCTGCAACAACTCAGCCTGAAACAACAACCGAGGCTGCTGCCGTTATTACGGGCATCAGCGTTGAAACCACAGAGGAATTCAAATGGGAATATTATGTAGGCGAAAAATTCAGTAAAAAGGGGATTAAGGTTTTTGCTGAATACAACAACGGCGAAAGGAAGATGGTTGATTATCAGGTGAGAGTTGCTGACAGCTTTGGTACACAGCCGAAATATGAAACTGTAGAAATCATCGCCGCAGGCTTCACGAAAACTCTTGAAGTGAGAATCATCGAAAGCCTTGAAACAAAGAAGCTTACTTCGATTTATGCCATTTTCCCCGATGATTTTGATTTCATGGCGAAGGATCTGAACAATATCGACCTTTCACAAATGCAGGTTTATGCGGTTTACAGCAACGGCGATGAAACCGAACTGAACGCAGACGAATACACACTCGATATTGAAACCGAGAAGAACTTGATAAAAGAAGAAGCATTTGTAACAATCAGCTACGAAGGATGTTCATGCTCGTTTATGGTGTTTAAGGAATAGAACGTTACACACTATACAAATCAACCTTAAACACTTCACAGCCGAAAAGGAGGCTATATCATGAAACGAAAGATTTTATCTTTTTTACTTATATTAACGTTGATTATAACCGCAATGCCCCTGACTGGCATTGATTTTACCGATTTGATGACTGCATTTGCAGTCGGAACGAAAAACAACTACGGTTTCATCGGGGATTGGTATTATACTACCAATTTTACTGGTTTTGAAGAATACGGCGGAGCAAAAATATCTATTTATAAAGCAAATGAAAAGAATGTGGTTATTCCTTCGGAAATCAACGGTATTCCCGTTACTTGTGTCGGAAGTCTTTGGACTGATAAAGAAATGCATGATAAATATCCCAACAGGACTCATTGGTTTGACACCTCAAATATTGAATCGGTTGTTGTGCCTGAATCGGTAAAGGAATTAAGCGGTTCATTCCGGAATCTTACCAATCTTAAATCTGTCACATTGCCCGAAGGGCTTGAAGTAATCGGCGGCAGAACATTTGAAAACTGCACCAATCTTACCGAGATTAATATCCCTGATTCTGTTGTTGAAATAAGCGGATCCGCATTTACAAACAGCGGGATAAATATAAAAGGCATAAAGGAAATCACCGAGATAGCGTATTGGGGAGAACAGGATTTTGACTTTCAGGGTTATACAGAAAGTGAAGAAATAGTATTTAATTCACCCAAAATTGAGTTTGCGAACTTAAGCCTTGCCGAGGTTGATAAAATTATCTGTAACGGATATATCTATTTTTTCTTGTACTATAAAGAGACTCCGAATATTGTGGTTAATAAGGACCTGGAAATAGTATGCAACGGCGGCATCTGGTCTGACCTTCATTATCGATACACAAGAAAAATGGGCCTTTATGCTCACTATAACGAGAAGAACGGTGCTATAACATATAATTCGGTTCCTGTTGATAATGTAACCGAATATGAAAGCGGAGATTACAGGTATTATCTTAACAGCGATAACGAAGCGGTTATCAGCAGATATCTTGGAAAAGACAGCGAAGTAATCGTTCCCGAAACAATTGACGGCTATACCGTCGGCGAAATCGGCACATCGGCATTTGCAGGTGGCGAATATGACGAAGCTTATTTTGATATTGTTATAGACAAAGATCAGATTACTTCTATCGTTTTGCCTGAAACGGTAAAGAAAATCGGCGCATTTGCTTTTGAATATAACACATCGCTCGTTTCCGTTGATTTTCCCGATGCCGTCAGGTTGATACCAAGCAATTCATTTGAAAGATGTTACAAACTCAAAAATATTGATTGGCCCGCAAGTCTTGAAGTTATCGGCCCCATGGCATTTTATGAATGTAACGGATTGACGGATATTCAGATTCCCGAGGGTGTAACGGAAATCGGTTCAAATGCCTTTGGCGGTTGCAGTAATCTTCAGGGGGTTTCTCTTCCCGAAACGCTGACTTCGCTCGGATATTACGCTTTTATTGAAGATGAAAAACTTGAATCAATTTCAATCCCCGACAGCGTTACGGAAATAGGCGACGGCGTATTTATGGGTTGCTCTTCCCTCACATCTGCAAAGCTTCCTGCAAATATCGAAGTTATTCCGAATTCGTTATTCTATTGTACAAATCTTGAAAGCATTGATATTCCCGAAACCGTTACAAAAATTGAAGATAATGTTTTTGATGCAACGAAGCTTAGCGAGGTTAAATTGCCTGAGAATCTGAAGAATATAGGAGCCTATGCGTTCAGTTGTACGGACTTAACAGAAATAAATCTTCCTTTATCAGTTAAACATATCGGCAAAGGTGCATTTTCCTATAATCTTTTTGAATCGTTTGTTATTGATTGGCAGACCATTTCAAAAATTCCTGCTGAAACCTTCAGAGGCTGTGATAACCTTAAGCGTGTTGAAATAAAAGGAGAAATAAAGGAAATCGGAGTAAAGGCTTTCAATGGCTGCAACGCACTTGAAGAGATTATCATTGGTGATAATGTTGAAAAAATACATAACTCTGCATTTGAATATTGCACGGCTCTCGAAACCGTGACCATACCCGAGGGCATTGATTATATGGCTACTGCTGCGTTCAAAAACTGTTCCAACCTGAAAACTCTTTATTTCAATGCGACTGAATGTATAATAGGTTTAAAAAACCACTCAAATGTTGACAGAAACAAACAAGCTCCTTTTTACGGTTGTGGGATAACGGATCTGCATATAGGCGACAAGGTTGAATATCTTGATTGGTTTCTGTTTGCGTCACTTAAATCCCTTGTTAATCTTGAAATTCCCGAAAATGTAAAATATATCGGTGAATGTACCTTCTTAAACTGTACCGCACTTCAGAATGTTATGTTGCCCGATTCTCTTGAATATATCGACGATTATGCATTCGACCTTTGCTCATCCCTTGTTGAAATTACCATTCCCACTAATCTGAAGGTTCTGGGCTATTGTGCATTTTCAAGATGTAATAACCTTACAACCGTTTATTTTAACGCAACAAACTGTAAGGTCACCAACTACGCAGGTGAAATAACTATTCCCGAAGAGTGGGCAACCGCATCGCCTTTCTATGAAACAAAAATCACCAATATTATTTTCGGTGAAAATGTAACCGCAATCAGCAGTCAGTCCGATACATACGGTACATTTGAAAGCTGCGAAACCCTTGAAACCGTTTCTATTCCGAATACTGTTGAAGAAATCGGTACGGCTGCATTCAAAAATTGCACAAATCTTGAAACCGCAGTTATCCCCGACAGCGTAACCGAAATTTCAGATGATGCATTTGACGGCTGTGATAATCTTACGATTTATTGCTCTGAAACTTCATATGCTTACAGTTACGCAACAGCAAACAATATTTCTGTCAGCACGTTTATTATCTCTGCAATACCTAATAAAACTTACACAGGTAACGCTATCAAACCCGCAGTTACGGTTACCGTTTCAAACACAATTCTTACAAAGGATGTCGACTACACCGTCAGCTATTCAAACAACATAAACGTAGGTCAGGCAACGGTTGTTGTCAGAGGTATAGGTGATTATGAAATGTTTTCAAGCAGAGCTAATTTTGCAATCGTAACCAAGAGCATTGCTTCTGCAGGCGTTGCGGATATAGCTGTTCAGGATTACACAGGCAGCGAAGTGACCCCTGCAATAACTGTTACTGACGGTGCAAACATCCTGCGTGAGGGTACGGATTACACCGTAACCTACAAGGATAATATCAAATCGGGTACGGCAACGGCTGTTATTAAAGGCAGGGGGAATTATTCGGGCACAAAAACCGTGAATTTTGAAATTGAACAGCTTGACCCCATTCAGAATATCATAAATGAATTAATTTCATTCTTTAATTCTATTATTGCTAAAATCAAAGCGTTCTTTGCTCAGTTTACAATAATCCGCAGGTAATATTAGCTGAATTTTTCACAGCTATATTTAAACAATGAAAAAGATAAACACCCCGAGTTGGCAATGCCTTCTCGGGGTGTTTTGACTTGAATTTGACTTGAATTTACGGTTAAAATCAAGTTTTTTAATTAAAATCGGCACACTTTCTCAAAAATGAAATGAAAAAGAAAAAACCTCGAAACCCTTAATTATCAAGGATTTCAAGGCTTTTTCTGTTGGTTGCGGAGACAGGACTTGAACCTGCGACCTCCGGGTTATGAGCGGGAACACGCCCGATTTTCTGTTTCAATTCACGTCAATCTACGCTAATGCAGAGCAGTCTGTTACAGCCCCCATAACAGTCTATTGAAATCTGCGTTAATCTGCGTAAATACAGGACGAGGGAAAGTCGAGGGAAATTCACAATTTCAGAGTGAAAAACTACATAAAAATCAGAAAGAGTGCAGCGTGAAAACTGCACTCTTTTTCGTTAAAATGCTTCGCCGTCAAAATCAACCGTTCCGTCAGGTGTGATTACAGCAGTATATGTTCCGTCGGGATATCCGTTTGTTACGGCTTCATACTGAATAACATAGTTGCCGCCGATAAGCTGAACAACAGGAATATCTTCGGGTGTGCTCGGCTCTCGCATATCTTTGGAAAGGTTAGCAGTCCAGAGAACATTGCCTACAAGGTCTGTTTTCATAATTGCGTCAGAACTCTTATGAGAAACAAGCAGGATTCCGTCTTCAAGCTTTCGGATTTCGGATTTTGCACCGACATATTTGGGGTCGACTGCATTTTCACCTGTTTCAGCATCAATTATGTACATACTTCCGTTTGCAACAAGATAGATATGGTCTTTGGTGTAGTCGATAACGGAGCTTGTTGTCTGGTCAAACTCACGACTCCACACCTTTTTCAAATCTCTGTCGTAACATTCAAGAGTATAAATTTTCAGAGAATTATCGAATACTTCAAGATAAAAATTCTCAAAGTCTGCCGAAAAGGTCAGGTTTCTTTCAATAGGATATTCTGATTTGCAGTCGATGATATATCCGCCGTAGCCTGCAAAGAAAAGATATTTTGTGAAATTGGCATTGCTTTGATTGTCAAGCTCTGCAGTGTAATATAAACCTTTGTACTGGTCGTAACCATAATCATCGCCGAATGCAACATCGTCGTTTTCTGTATATCGGAGCTTAATATTATCTCCGAAAATGTATTTTGCCATTGAGCGTATTTCTTCCGTTGAATACATTGGTCTGACTCTGTCATACTCGGAGAAATATGAGTAGCGATTAACGAGAACGGTGGGAACGGCATAGCTCTTGCCGTCAACGGTGTAAGTGTTCACATCAACATATTTTCCGTAAAGATAAAGGGTATCACCCTCCATAATTCTTGTTTCGCTCTGTGTGCCTTTAATGACAGCATAATCTCCCGTATTCCAATAGAATCCCTCGGCGTTTTTATATGCTTCATATTCAACAAGTGCCGTGTATTCTTCGGAGTTGCTTTCTATGATTTTGGTTACATAGCAAAGAAAGTTGATTTGTGCATCTTTGTAAACCTGCGGATAACGCTGTAATGAGCTGTAAGGTGCTCGAAAATAGTCGGTGTCGAAATACTGAACAATAAGTTTTTCAACCTCGTTAAGCTTTGGGTTGTTGTGAATTTTAACATTCATTAATCCCAACTCCGTATCATCGTCAGGTGATATCTTGTTGACAACAGCTTTGGTTGCTGCTTCCGATTTAGTTTCAGATACGGTTGCGCCGACAGGAATATTGTTATCATCATTATTTTTGCCGAGCTTCGGAATAACAATTATTCCCGTAACAATAATTGCAACACACAGAATTGCTGAAACAATTATAATCGGCAGTTTCTTTTTTGATTTTGTAAGAATTGGAGCGACTTCTTTTTCTTCGCCGAATTTTGTCATACAGTAAGGACAGAATTGACTTTCGTCGGGCAGTTCTTTTTTACAGTTTTTGCAGAACATAATAAATCCCCCAAAATGATTATAGCATTATTATATAATCATTCAGGGGAATTTTCAATATTTAATTACCAACGGAGAACATTACAACTGCCACTTGCTTCAAGGCTTGAAATAAATTCTTCAGAAGCTGCCATTATAGTGTATGATACGGTGGAGGTGGTTATTGAGTACAGAATACCATCTTTATAAACCATAGTATTTGACATTATTCCGTCTCTTACAGTTTCAAAAATCTTATTTGCTTCTTCAAACTCCATTTTTCCGCACATCATATATGTGATTGCTGCCGAAACTATCGCAAAATCATTTTCGTCGTAATCAAAACAAATATTTATTGAATTTATTTTTTCATCCTGTTCTTTTACTGAAATATGTGTGCCGTCAAGAAATGCAAAGTATGTTGTGAAAGCTTTTCCAGAGTTATCTTCATATTCGGTCATAGGTTCAACTTTGTTGTTCCAAAACAGTGATAAATCAAAGTTTGTAGCAGATAAGTTGTTGACTAAATAAAACTCATCCAATGTTTTTCCAAAGTTTTCAGAATATTCTTGAAATGTCATATTAATAAGTGCCCCTGTGTCATTTTCAGCAGGAACTGTCAATGAGCTTTCGTCGCTGTCAGAACCTAAAAGAGCAACCAGTCCGATAAAAACAACAGCGATTATTGCCCAAAGGATAATTGCCAACTTGCCTTTCTTCTTTTTGGGAGTGGTTTCTGTGCTGTCAGTTGTTGTACCGCAAGTATTACATACCATAATGATTATCTCCTTAATTTATAGTTTTAATTTGTCCGTCAATAATCGTCATTGTCTTTTTGCATTTTGAGCAGTTGAAAGTTTTTGTTTCGTCTGCCGAAACCATGTTTTCTTCATTGCAATAAGGACATTTGAATTTATAATGGTCGGTTAAAGGTCGTTTGTTATGAATGAACATTGCCACTCCGAAGAATGCACCCGTAATCAGAACACCTCGCAAAATTTCAAAAATATTGGTCACCTGAATTCCCGTGCCAATTTCTGTTATAAGCGGCGAAATAACCGTCATAAATAAAAAGAATAGTGAAAGTGCGGACAATATTTTTTCGGGAGTTGCCCATTTTTTCTCCTGCACTGTTTCGTGTTCAATCAGCAAGCCTTCAGCAGGTGAGGCGGTTGATGGCTGTGCTGTGGTATCTGCAGGTGTATTATTTTCAACGGCTGTACCGCAAGAGGAACAGAACTTTACATTTTCTTCAATTTCTTTGCCGCAATTTTTGCAAAACATAGCTACTCCTCCTTAATTGTAAGCAAGCTGAACTGCTATGCTTTTCATAATATCCTTGCTGTTGTTGGTGTCTGACTTAATCATAACCATTCCGCTTTCTTCACTTATGGAGAAGGTAACCGAAGCTTCGTATGAATAATCGGAAGAGCCGTATGTTGTGCGGCATTTGCCCGAAACGGTAACATAGGTTTTCTCTCCGTCTTTTTCAATTTCATAATCGGGATTTGAAAACATATAGCCGATTACATCTGCGGCACTTACTTCACCGAAAACTCTGCTCATACTTGAATCCAGCATATTGTAAGTTGCTATATATGCCATAGCCTCGGATTCGGACATTCCGCCGCCACCGCCTGAACTGAATAAGATAACAACAATTAAGATAGGTGCAACAATATGTATGATTTTTTGCTTGGTTGAGAGAGTTTTGAAATTCTTATAGTTATTTAATATGTTCTTGGCTTTTTCTTTCAAGAAGTTAATCAGACAACCGATTTTTTCTTTGGGAGTTGATTTGGAGTCCTTAATCTGACTGATAATATCCTTTGTGTTTTCAGCAGGGGTTTCTGCTTTTGTCTGACATTCCTGACACAGTTCAAGACCGTCTTCAATTTCTTTACCGCAATTTTTGCAATTCATTAAAATCTTCCTCTCTTTTTATTTATACAAATTTCAATTTGCACCTTGATTATAACATTAACAATTCTATTAGTCAATAATTCTATTGGTTGTTATTTAATGCTTACAGTTTATTTATGGATATACTAAAATTATTGTATAATCATATATCATAAATGTTAGGCGGTGTTAAAATGAGCTTTGAAGTTGACTACTATGCTTTGGGTATGCGGATTCGTTCTGCCCGCGAGAAAAAACATCTAACCCAAGAAGAACTCGGCGAGATGTGTTCTCTGTCAACTGCTCATATCGGTCATATCGAAAGGGGAACAAGAACACCGTCCATTGACGCTCTGTGTGCAGTTGCAAAAGCTCTGAATGTAAGCACGGACAGCCTTTTGCTTGATAGCTTTGAGGGTGAGGATATGCTTATGCACCTGTCAGCCTCATTAAGAAACAAAGACCCCGAAAAAGTTCGCCGATTTGTTGCTATGGTTAATGCAATGGCGGATAAAATTGATGAAATCTGAATAAAAAATAAGACCGTTGACAGTATTCTACACCGTCAGCGGTCTTTTTGTCCTATGCAGGCTGCATAGGACTTTTATAAATTATTATGTTATAATTTTGAAACAAGCTCACGCACATTCGGGTAACGCTTGTTCGGGTCGATGTTAATACAGGTTTCAATGACTTTTCCTAGCTTGCCGTTATAGAGCTTTTTTGAGGGGTGTTCACCTGTGAGCATAACATTCATAAGAATGCCGATAGCAAAAATATCCGAGCGGCAGTCAGTCTGATTGATTCCGTATTGTTCGGGTGCGGCAAATCCTGCCGTGCCGATGAATGATGTGTCCTGTGGCTGATAAGTTTTGAAAATTCTTGCGGCATCAAAGTCAATAAGTTTAACATTACCGCTTGAATCAATCATTATGTTTTCAGGTTTTATATCTCTGTGAATTATGTTCAGCGAATGAAGCGTATCGAGTGCGGAGCAAATATTTTTTATAATTGAGCATACACCGTCTTCGGTGTATAAACCGCTTTTGAGAATATCAGCAACGGTTGTTCCGTTAATGTATTCTTCAATAACTTCGCATTTTGTGCCGTTACTTTGAACACTATAAATTTTCGGCAGATTCGGGTGGGATATATTCTTTAATAAATTGTATATTGAAGCATTACCCTTAAAATTGAGCTTAACAATTTGTGTTCCAAGTGCCTTATGGCGAAGAACAACAGCAGATTTGCCATTGCTCTGTGTGAGTGCCTTGACAAACTCAAACTGCTCTGCCATAATCGAATTGAAATCATTTTGCAAACAATCATCCCCAAGGAGTATTTATATGATAACGAAAACAACAGCCGAGCTTATGGATGAGCTTATGAAAGCCAATAATATCGGCGAATATCTGAAAGAGAACAGTCAGTATATGGTGAGCGAAGAACTGTCTGCTTACTTATCAAATATACTTGAAAAGAAAGGTTTAGTCAAGTCAGCAGTAATCAAGAAAACCGAAATGAGCGAGGTTATGGGATATCAGATTTTTTCGGGAGTGCGAAACCCGTCAAGAGATTCCCTGATCTGCTTATGCTCTGCAATGGAGCTTAATGTTGAAGAAACTCAATCATTGCTTCAAATCGGCGGTTTTGCTCTGCTCTATCCGAAAAACAAGCGTGACGCAATAATAATAAACGGCATAAATTCAAATTTATCTGTTGCAAAGATTAACGAAAATTTGTATGATAACGGTGAGAACACATTAAATCAATAAACATAGAATTATAGGAGATGTCTTGAGAAAAATCGGGACATCTCTATTTTTGTCTTAACGCCGTCAGAGAGCGTTAAGCATTTCGGCGGGAAAGGCTTCGGGAAAAATCTTTAAACGCTCCATAGAGCGTCATAAACAAAAGTTCAGCGGTATTGCGACAAAAACGCAGTGCCGCTTTTACTTTTGTTAAATCTAAAAAAGTGTAAATTTAGATTTTTGGCAGATTAATATAAAATTATTCAAAAAACTTCAAAGAAATGTGTATATAAAATTTTTGACACCACATAATGATTATGTAAGGAATAATTTTCCACCAATATTTACAAGAAACCTCCTTGATTTACAAACTATTACATATCCTTATTAAATATATGATAAGGAAATACAATTGAAAGGAGGATTCTTAAATGAATCCTAAAATGATTAATTTTAACACATTAAGTGCAGGCGGTCAGAAAGAAAGTGCAGATTGGATTTATGTAGCTCCAAATGGAATGCTTAAAGTTTCAACTCAAAAACTTTATATGCATTTGAAAGAGAACTTAAATCTGAAAATTACAGAGAAAGGAAATTTATTCTTATATGAAAAACCAATTTACAGACTAATATCGCCAAAAGAATTTAAAGGATTGATAAAATCGTATATTCCCATCGAAATCAGAACGGAGAAAGATTGGGAAGCTGTTTATAAAGAATTTAGTACAGATGAACCAAATATTTTTGAGTCGGATTTCAATTCAAATGAAAAAATTGTAGGATTTAATAACGGAATATTAAATCTAAAAAGTGGAGAATTAGAAGAATATAATGAAGATGTTCTGTTAACAAGGATAGTTTCGTGTGATTATCAAGCAAACAAAACATTAAATGACGCACCAGTATTTCAAGATTATTTAAAGACACTATGTAACAATGATGAAAATAAAATTAACTTCTTGCTTGAATATATTGGAGGAATTTTATCTAATGTAAAAGGATATAAATTTAAAATACTGTTGATTCTTGTAGGTGAAGGTAATACGGGTAAGACTCAAATTAGAGAATTAACAATGGAAATGTTGGGAAGAAATCATTGCGTGTCAATAGATATGAAAAAGATAAATGATAGATTTGGTGCAGCCCAACTTTATAGAAAAAGACTGGCAGGGAGCGGTGACATGTCAACCGTTGAAATTGCAGAAATGAACGTGATAAAAAATCTTACAGGAGGAGATAGTTTATTCGCTGAATATAAAGGTAAGGATGGATTTAATTTTTGCTATGATGGATTTCTGTGGTTTAATGCAAATAGTCTGCCACACTTCAGAGGAGATCGAGGGCAACATGTGTACGATAGATTTGCGATAATAGAATGTTCCAATATTATTCCAACAGACCAAAGAGACCCTCTACTATTAGAAAAAATGCTGAAAGAAAAAGATATAATAGCAAGTATTGCAATTGACAAATTTAGAAAGGCGGTGAACAGAGGGTACAAATTCTCGATAAGTGAGGAAATGAAGCAGAATAAGAGAAACTATCAGATAGAAAATAACTCTCTCCTACTATTTGTAAAAGAGTGTTGCGAACTATATACAGTAAATGACAAAATTAAAAGGTCAGAATTTAACGACATCTATAAAAGGTGGTGTTCGGCAAACAGGATACTGCCAGAAAGGGACAGGGATATAGGTAAACAGTTAAGTGAGTATTTTTTGATAGATGCTCATAAAATAAGTGGTCATTATTTCTACCCATTAAAAATTAAAATTGATATTCTAAATGAATATAAAAAAGGAGAATCGTATTTTGAATTCAATGGATTTAGCAAGAAGTAATTGAATAGGGCAAAAAGGGCAAATAAATAACAATTCTATATTTCGAAATTGGAAGAAAAACAAGAATTGTAATTATTCGCCCTATTCACCCTAAAAAATAATTAGAGAGAATATTTTTGAATGTAAGGACGTGAATTTGTATAAATTGATTTAGTTCGCCTGAATTGTCGGGGTTAACCCAAATAATAGAAAAGCGAGGTAAATTTATGCTTGCAATTTGCGAAATCACACCTATTGACGAAGTACAGAAAGTTATTGACAGATTAATCTACATCAGGACATTTTTAGAGGATTTAGGACGTCTGCCAAAGGGTACGGAAGAACATTTTGAGAATTGTATTGATGAGCTGAACAGTATTATTGGCAGATTATCAGAAATTTTCGATGAATAAGAAAGGATAATGTGAATGTTACAAATGCGTCTGCTATCAGAAGCGTATGCGGAAATTAAGAAAGATGACCCGAATACAGCATTGACTATGAATGCGTTAAGGTGTCTTGTTAAGAAAGGCGATATTCCCTGTGTTCAGATAGGCAGAAAAAAGCTTATCAACTATGAGAAATTACTCGAATATTTAGCTAATTGAAATTAGCGTAAAAAATGCTCTGGTTATGATTTTTACATAGCCAGAGCATACAGAATTTAAGTTATCTACATATCTCCAAAAATTCTCATTCAGAAAAAGTTTTTGCAATTTTCAAAAAGTTTTGCAATAATTAGTTTGGGGGTAGTTACAAATCGAAAGGATGACTGTAATGGCAACAGCCCGAAAAAAGGGTCGTGGATATGAAATCCGTGTGTACTGCGGAGTTGATATTAACGGCAAGCGGTTGGATAAGTCAAGAACTTGGATTCCCGATAGCGGAATGACTACCAGACAAATCGAGAAAGAACTCGAAAGACAGAAAATACTATTTGAAGAGGAAGTGAGAAATGGGATTTGTCCCGATGACAGAATTAAGTTTGCAGACTTCTCAAAAAGATGGATGGAAGAATACGGTAAGGCTAATCTTGCGGTAAAGACATACGGAAGATACGGCGATTACTTAAAGAGAATTAACCAAAGTATCGGACATTTGAAATTGCGAGATATAACACCTATGCACCTTAATCATTTTTACAGAAGTCTTGAAGCAGACGGAGTGAGCAAAAAGAAAAAATACGATTCGGACGGCAACCTGATTGACAGCAAATTAGCTCCGAAAACCATTGTAGACCATCACCGACTGATTTCAAAAATCCTTGCTACTGCTGTTAAGTGGGGATTGCTTGAAAGAAATGTTGCAGAAAGAGCAGACCCGCCTAAAATTCCTTACAGAGAAATTCCGTATCTGAACGAAGAACAGGTTAAGCAAATGATTGAATTGCTTGAAGATGAGCCGATTCAGTACCGAACAATGATAACATTGCTTGTCTATACGGGAATACGCAGAGGTGAGCTATGCGGATTGGAATGGAAAGATATAGATTTTGAAAATCAGATTATGCGGGTATGCCGTTCTTCCCAGTATGTAGGCGGTAAGACAATAATCACCAAAGAGCCGAAAACTAAATCAGGCATACGCAGATTCACATTAAGCACAACAGCCTGCATACTCTTGAAGCAGTACAGAGCTTGGCAGATGAAACAGAAATTGAAAATCGGTGACAGGTGGCAGGAATGCGACAGACTTTTCACCACTTGGGAAGGCACTCCGATTTATCCCGATACTGTTACAGACTGGTTTGCAAAATTTATGAGAAGAACGGATTTGCCGTATGTGACACTTCATTCTCTGCGACACACAAACGCAACACTAATGATTGCCGAGGGAACTGATGTATGCACAGTATCGAAAAGACTCGGACACGCAAATACGGCTACAACATTGAACATTTATGCTCACGCCTTGAAGTCCAAAGACAGAGAAGCTGCGAACAATCTTGAATCCGTCTTGGGAAACTGTGCAAAAGTCGGCTAAAACACCGATTTTTGACCCACCCGAGGGAAATCGGAGGGAAATTCAAATTTTGAGTGATTTTCAGCGACTCTCAAAACATCAGTCCTGTGAGCGAATACACTCGTAATTGACAGCCAATTCACTTTTAAATTAATAAAAAATAAGACCTCACAAGCCGAAACTTGTAAGGTCTGTTGGTTGCGGAGACAGGACTTGAACCTGCGACCTCCGGGTTATGAGCCCGACGAGCTACCAACTGCTCTACTCCGCGATATCTGTTTTTCAAGTGCTTATTAATTATACACGCTTTTGAGAATTTGTCAAGTGGTTTTCAAAAAAATATTAAATAATTTTTATTTATCTGCTTTCATTGCTATTATATGCGGATGATTTTGACATTATGCACAGATTTTGTGCTTAAGGTTATGCTTTTATGCCGATTGACACAGCTTCGCATAAAGTGTTATTATTCTTATATATAATTATTGTTATAATTATTACAGGGAAAGAGATGATGAAATGGCTGAAAACATAAAAGAGCGCGAAGTGCCTGTTGAACAGAAAGAAAAACGCTATGTGCGTCCCCGTGAGATTGCGGCTTATGCCCTGACATCCTACGGTCTTAACAACCTGACATCTTTCATAGGCTCAACAAAGCAATACTTTATGATGAGCTTTATGGGCCTTACGGGCAAGCAATACGGCTTGCTGGGCACGATTTCCACCATATGGGATGCGTTGGATGACCCGATTTCGGGTATTGTTATTGACCGATTCAGAACAAGATGGGGCAGACTCCGTCCGTTCCTCATTCTTTCAATGCCTCTCTGGGCAATAACATCTGTTTTGTTTTATACAATGCCCTCGGGTATGACATCAAATCAGCTTTTTGCCTATGCTCTTGCGGCGACTATTTTTTACGGAATCGGTTTTTCCTATCTCAGCGGATGGGAACTTCTGCTTTACAACATGACGCCCAATACGGGCGAGAGGGGCACGCTGATTGCCACTCAGAAATTCGTTAACCTTTTCACCTGGCTACCCTCGTTGGTGCCTGTTTTCGTTGACTTTGTGCCGGGTGTCACAAAAAATGCGGTGACTCAGCCTGAGGTATACAGAGGATTTTCGATTTTCTTCGTTCTGGTTGCCGCGGCAGCTGCGGTTTACGGCTTTTTTGTGATGAAAGAGCGCGTTTCCATTGCATCAAAAGACGAGATAAAACAGGTGGGTTTCTTCCGCTCCGCAAAATCGATTCTGACCTGCCGACCCTTGTGGGCACTGCTCGTTTCGGGTTTCTTCGGCGGAATCAAGGGCGTTGGCGGCGCATCGGAGGACTTCTTCTGGCTTAACTGCACGGGCAGGCTTTCCTACAGACTCCTTTGCAGCCTTTTCACAGGCATTCCCAACTATGTCATCACTCCCGTTGCACCGTCCATTATCCGTAAATTCGGTCTGAGAACAACTGCAATTTCCGCAGGCGTTTTCAGCGGCGTTGCATACACGGTTCTTTATTTTATCGGCTACAAGCCTACGGGCAATTACTGGCTTGATTTTGCCATTGTTACAATCGGTCTCACGGTATGCGGACTTCCCAATCATATTATGGGT
The DNA here is from genome assembly GCA_937919155.1 of uncultured Clostridia bacterium. Lineage (GTDB taxonomy): Bacteria > Bacillota > Clostridia > Oscillospirales > Acutalibacteraceae > CAG-177. Next base: position 3,925 of record CALFPM010000186.1, on the reverse strand, counting down.
GTCTGCGACCCCTTGCTCAAGGGTGATATGTATGATTACCTTGAGTGGCAGAACGGCATCCGCAATGAGGGCATCGTCAATGCGGTTATGAGCTATGTCAACAAGCTTTCGTCCAGCGTTCACGCACTGCTTTCGGGCGTTGTTTTTGATTGGATTAAGTTCACACCTCAGCAGGACGCTTTCGGCAACATCGTTCCTCACACCAATCCCAAGGTGCTGAAAGGTATCTGGGGAATCTTCTGCCTTGCTCCCGCTGTTGCAAGATACGGCTATGGCATTGCGCTTTTCCTTTTCAATGTTCACGGCAAGAACAAGGAACGCATGCTCATTGAGCTTGCAGAGCACAGAAACGCGAGAGCCGAGGCGAAAAAGCAGGCGCTCAATGAAATGGAGAAAACCGATGATTAATTTCGAAAAGTTTATTATATTTGCATCATCAGCTGACGGGAAAAAAGCGGCGGAGCTTTTTGCGGATGAAGTCATTCTCCGCACGGGCAATGCTCCCGAAATCACCGATGATGAGGGCAAAGCCAATTTTATCTTCCGTGATGATGGCGGCATATGCCGTGACGGCTACGGAATTGACTGCGGCGAAAAGGCGGTAATTCTTTGTGCAAGCGGTATCCGAGGATTCATTTTTGCCTTTGGTATGTTTCTGCGCAGGATTGTGCCCGTTTGCGGCGTGCCTGTGCTGACAGAGGATATTTCAGGTGAATACAAGCCCGATAAATCAATCCGAGGTCATCAGATAGGCTATCGCACAACACCCAACACCTATGATGCGTGGAGCTATGAGGATTATCGCAGATATTACCTTGATATGATGTTCTTCGGAACAAATACAGTTGAGCATATTCCTTATGAAAGAGGAGTTTCAAAGCGTAACCGCCTGATGAAATATGACGAGGAAGAATTCCTTGTCAAGGCATCGGAAATGGCGGATGAATATGACCTTGACGTGTCGCTCTGGCACCCCAATAATGACGGCGAAACCGTTGAGTTTGCCGCTGAAAGACGCGGAAAACTTTATGATACAATCCCCAGACTTGATGTTGTGTTCCCTCCCGGAGGTGACCCGGGTGAATACAATGCGGATGAATTTGTGCTCAGATGCAGGGAGATTTCAAAGGCACTCAAAAAGGTGCATCCCAATGCGCAGATGTGGCCATCGGCACAGCAGCCTCATTCCGTGCCCGATTGGGGCGAGGTCTTTATTTCGGAAATGGAAAAAGAACCTGTGGAAATTGACGGCGTTATCACGGGTCCCAACCACGCATTTGACCTTGAAACTCTGCGCCGCAGACTGCCCTCAAAATATCCCATAAGACTTTATCCCGATATTACTCACAATGTGCGCTGTGAATACCCCGTGCATTTTGACCGTGATGACTGGCACTTTGCGCTGACAACGGGTCTGAGTCGTGAATGCACCAATCCCAGACCCCGCGAATACCGCCTCATTCACCGCTTGACACGCCGCTATGTGGTCGGCTCGGTGAGCTATTCCGAGGGTGTAACGGATGATGTCAACAAGATGGTCTGGGCGGATATGGATTATTTCCCCGACTGTGATTTGCGCACAACTCTGCTGGACTATGCAAGGCTGTTTTTCTACGGCGCAGACCCCGAGGCGATAGCTGACGGTATTTTTGCGCTGGAGCTTAACTGGCAGTGTGACCCTGCGGAGAATCCCACAATTGAAACAACTCTTGCCGCCTTTGAAAATATGCAGGCGGAATATCCTTTCCTTTCCGATAACTGGCGTTTCCTTCAGCTTCTTTTGAGAGCAAAATGCGACTGGGTTATCCGCCGCAGAAGACTTTTTGAGCTTAATCTTATCAGCCTTGCGGAAAAGGAAATCGCAAAGAGCAACCTTGAAGACGCAAGGAAAATTCTCGGCGCGGATTTTGATGATAACTATAAAAAACAGCGTGATGATATCAGCGCGCTTTGCAAGGTTTTGTTTGACCTTATCGGACTTCAGACGGATATTGAGAATTACTGTGCCGATAACTGGGAGAGAGGCGCGATTCTTGAAACAATCGACCTGCCCGTTACGGACAGAAAATGGCTTCTCGGCAGGCTTGATGCAGCTGAAAAAACACCTGACCCTGCGGATTTTATGAAAAAAATCATTAACCGCAACAAGGTGAGGGGAGACGAATATTATTTCTCCGTTGCCCTCAACGGACTTGAGGAATGCGGCGCTCTCCAGACAGGTGAAATCTATATGAATTTCCAGGGAGACAGACCCAATGTGAACACGGGCAAATTGCCTGTCTGCCTGTTTAAGGTTTATGATAATTTCACTTTCAGATGCAAGGTGGGCGGACTTGATTATGACGGCGATTACCGCCTGAAAATCACCTTCACAAGCCGCAAGGATGAAAATACAACCGCACACAAGATTACAGTTAACGGAGTTGCGATTTATGAAGGACCTCAGTACGGCGGCGAAAAGGACGGGGAATTCGACTCCGCAATGCTCTGCGAAGGCTTTGAAACCGCAACCTATGTGATACCCAAGGAGCTTATCTGCAACGGATGCATTGACCTTGAGTTCAGTGAGCCTCAGTCAGGCGTAATGTTCAGCGAATTCAGAATTATACACGAATAAAAAAAGCACCCTGCGGGGTGCTTTTTGCTTATTTCTTGCTTCTTTCAAGGAATTCCCTGTAAAGCTTTTCTTTGTATTCATCGGTGTATTGATATGTCCAGAGCTGGAAAATTCCGTTGAAATCCTCAAAGGTTTCGTCAGGATAAAGCTTTGTGTTGCCGAATTTATAGGGCAGGGGAATTTCCACCGCGCCGTTGGATGCAATGTAGTATTCCTTGGCAATTTCAACCGCGACTCTGTTTGGCTCAAGGCGGGGGAATTCCTCGTCATATTTTATTTCCGTCACCGCAAAAAGAGCGCATTCCGCATCGGCAAGGCGGTAGAATTCCGTGGATGTGCCTGTGTGACCGTGGTGGGAAACCTGAACAACATCGCACTTGAGGTAATCATTCCATCTGGGTACCATAACCTTGTCGCTTTCAATTGAACAGTCGCCGGGAATAAGCACTTTGCTGCCGTCAACGGTAAGCATAAGCGCAGTTGAAGTATTGTTGAAATCGCTGAAAGTTTTGGGATAGACATCCTCGTGAGTGCAAAGCACGGTGAATTCAAGATTACGCACATAAAAACGCTGCCCCGAATGCAGATTGATTTTTCGGATATCGGGGTTTTCTGCCATAACCCTTTCAAATCTTTCAAGCACCGCAAGTCCGCATTCGCCCCAATAAATGTTATCTTTATTGTCGGCGGCGGGGAAGTTATAGTAAACAGTTTCAATTTCGATTTCGTTGCGGCGGTATTCAACAATATCAAGGAATTTGCAGACATGGTCCTCGTGGGCGTGAGAGAAAAACCAGCCTGACACAACGGGTTTTCTGCCGCCTGTCTGCTTTTTGAGGAATTCAATTATGCGTTTGTCATCGTTGACGGAATACATATGCGCGCTGTCGATGACAAAGAAACTGCCGTCACAGCAGCGGATAATAAGGCACATTCCGCAGTCAATCAGGCTGTGGTCAACCTCAAACTGCCAGAGGCTGACGGGGTGGGTGTGAGGACAGTTTTCGGGAGTTTTTGCAAAAAGATTTGTGTTGGGGTCAGCGACAATGCGCATCTTGCCCTCGCATTCGCAGTAATAAGCGTGAACGGTTTTTGCTCCCGAATATGTTCTGAATATGTTGCCTTTTAATTCATTCTCCGCATAGAGAGAGTATGTTTTGCTGATTTTCTCGCATTGCAGGTCAAATTCCTGCATTGTGCATCCGCCGAAAAGCAGCATTTCGCAGCCTTTTCCGCAGTTGTATTTATCAAACGTCGGCTGTTTCGCAAGCTCGATGCCGTGAAAGAAATCTGTCATAACAATCTTCC
>CALFPM010000185.1 GCA_937919155.1 uncultured Clostridia bacterium | reverse complement strand
CCTTGCAACAGGCGGTCCCGGCATGGTTAAGGCTGCTTACTCAAGCGGTAAGCCCGCACTCGGTGTTGGCGCAGGTAACACTCCGGCTATTATCGACGACAGCGCAGACATCCTTCTTGCTGTTAACTCAATCATCCACTCAAAGACATTTGATAACGGTATGATCTGTGCTTCCGAGCAGTCAGTTATCGTTATGGAAAGCATTTACGATATTGTTAAAGAAGAGTTTGCTGCAAGAGGCTGTTATTTCCTCAATGCAACTGAAACAGAAAAGGTAAGAAAGACAATCATCATCAACGGCGCTCTCAACGCAAAAATCGTTGGTCAGCCTGCTGCAAAGATTGCCGAGCTTTCAGGCGTAACTGTTCCCGAAGGCACAAAAATTCTTATCGGCGAAGTTGAAAGCGTTGACATCAGCGAAGAATTCGCTCACGAAAAGCTTTCACCCGTTCTTGCAATGTATAAGGCAGAAAACTTTGAAGATGCACTTTCAAAGGCTGAACACCTTGTTGCAGACGGTGGCTACGGTCACACATCTTCACTCTATGTAAACGAAGTAACCGAAATTGCGAAAATCAACGAGTTTGCCGCAAGAATGAAGACCTGCCGTATCCTTGTTAACACTCCCTCATCACACGGCGGTATCGGCGACCTTTACAACTTCAAACTTGCTCCCTCGCTCACACTCGGTTGCGGTTCATGGGGCGGCAACTCAGTATCAGACAACGTTGGTGTAAAGCACCTTATCAATATCAAAACTGTTGCAGAAAGAAGGGAAAATATGCTTTGGTTCCGTGCACCTGAAAAGGTATATATCAAGAAAGGCTGTCTTCCCGTTGCTCTTGATGAGCTCAAGAACGTTATGGGCAAGAAGAGAGCATTCATCGTAACAGACACATTCCTCTATGAAAACGGCTACACAAAGCCCATCACAGATAAGCTTGATGAAATGGGCATCGCACACACAACATTCTTTGATGTTCAGCCTGACCCCACTCTTCTCAATGCAAAGAACGGTGCGGCTCAGATGGCAGCATTCAAGCCCGACACAATCATCGCTCTCGGCGGCGGTTCAGCAATGGACGCAGCAAAGATTATGTGGGTTCTCTATGAGCATCCCGAAGCAGACTTCATGGATATGGCAATGAGATTCATTGATATCCGCAAGAGAGTTTACACATTCCCCAAGATGGGTGAAAAGGCATATTTCATCGCTGTTCCCACATCAGCAGGTACAGGTTCAGAAGTAACTCCCTTCGCAGTTATCACAGATGAACAGACAGGTGTTAAGTATCCTCTTGCTGATTACGAACTTCTTCCCAACATGGCAATCATTGATACAGATTTCCATATGTCAGCTCCCAAGGGTCTTACAGCAGCATCCGGTATCGACGCTGTAACACACGCAGTTGAAGCTTATGCAGCAATGCTTGCAACAGACTACACAGACGGTCTTGCACTTCAGGCACTCAAGAATATCTTCACATATCTTCCCAGAGCATACGAAAACGGTCAGACAGACGTTGAAGCAAGAGAAAAGATGGCTAATGCTGCAACAATGGCAGGTATGGCATTCGCAAATGCATTCCTCGGAATCTGCCACTCAATGGCTCATAAGCTCGGCGCATTCCATCATCTTCCCCACGGCGTTGCAAACGCTCTCATGATTGAAGAAGTTCTCCGATTCAATGCTTCAGAAGCTCCTGCAAAGATGGGCACATTCTCACAGTATGACCATCCCCACACTCTTGCACGCTATGCAGAAATCGCTGATTATCTCGGTCTCGGCGGCAAGAATAACAACGAAAAGCTCGAAAACCTCATCAAGGCAATCAACGACCTCAAGAAGACAGTCGGCATCAAAGAAACAATCAAGGATTACGGCGTTGACGAAAAAGACTTCCTTGACCGTCTTGACGATATGGTTGAGCAGGCATTCGACGACCAGTGCACCGGTGCGAACCCCCGTTATCCTCTGATGAGCGAGATCAAGCAGATGTATCTCAACGCTTACTACGGCAAGCACTTTGTTGAAAAGGCTATGCCCACAGCAGACGACATCAAGGTTTTCGCAGATGACAAAGTAAAGTCAGCATACCGCAAAGGTAAGAAGGCATAATTGAGAAGGAGGATACAAAAATGAAACTTGACAGAGTAATAGCAGTTAGAAACAATAAAACAATCTACCGTGACGGCGACGTTTGCGTTAAGGTTTTCAATGACGATTATTCAAAGGCTGACGTTCTCAATGAGGCACTCAATCAGGCAAGAATTGAAGAAACAGGTCTTAATATCCCCAAGGTTCTTGAAGTAACAATGATTGACGGCAAATGGGCAATCGTTTCGGAATTCATCAAGGGCAAGACTCTTGCACAGCTTATGGCAGAGGATGAAGACAAGAAGAGCGAATATCTCGAGCTCCTCGTTGATCTTCAGCTTGAAGTTCAGTCAAAAACCTGTCCTCTTCTCAACAAGCTCAAGGATAAGATGAACAGAAAAATCGGTCAGTCTGACCTTGAAGCAACAACAAAGTATGACCTTCACACCCGACTTGAAGGTATGCCCAAGCACAACAAAGTCTGCCACGGCGACTTCAACCCCTCAAACATCATCATTGCAGAAGACGGCACAGCATATATCCTTGACTGGTCACACGCAACTCAGGGTAATGCTTCTGCTGACGCTGCAAGAACATATCTTCTTTTCTGGCTCAACGGCGATATCGAGGGCGCAAAGAAATACCTCGATGTATTCTGCAAAAAGAGCAACACAGCTAAGCAGTATGTTCAGAAATGGATGCCTATCGTTGCTGCTTCTCAGTCAGTTAAGGGCAACGAGAAGGAAAGAGAATTCCTTCTTTCATGGGTAAATGTTGTTGATTACGAATAAGAAGTAAGAGAGGTTATTACAATGAAGGTTACAGTTTGTATCGGTAGCTCCTGCCACATCAAAGGTTCTCGTCAGGTTGTTGAACAGCTTCAGTACCTTATTAAGGAAAACAATCTCGGTGATAAAGTTGAATTAGGCGGCACATTCTGCATGGGTAAATGCCAGCAGGGCGTTTGCGTAACTGTTGATGACGCTTTCTTCTCAGTAACACCCGAAGCAGTTGAAGAATTCTTCAACGATAATGTAAAAGGAAAAATATAAAAAATGATAATTCAGATTTGCGTTGGCAGCTCCTGCCACTTAAAGGGCTCAGCTGAAATTGTTGAGCTTTTACAGAAAGCCATTGAAGAATATCATTTAGAAAACGAAATCACACTTGCCGGTAGCTTTTGTATCGGCAAGTGTAATCGCATTGGTGTAACAGTTCAGGTGGATGATGACATCCATACCGGCGTTACAAAAGAGAGCTTCAAGGAGTTCTTCAATGAAAACATTTTAAACAAAATTGAAAGGGTGTAAAATACAATGCCCAATTGTTTAACATTAAAAAAATCCAATTGTAAAAACTGCTACAAATGTATTCGCCACTGTCCCGTTAAGGCTATCCGCTTCTCAGGAAATCAGGCGCACATTATCGGAAATGAATGTATCCTTTGCGGTCAATGCTTTGTTGTCTGCCCTCAGAATGCAAAAGAGGTCGTTGACGAAACCGAAAAGGTAAAGGTGTTTTTACAGGCTCAGGAAAAGGTTATAGTAAGCCTTGCTCCCTCATTTGTTGCAAACTACAATGAAGCAGGTATCAATTCAATGAGAAAGGCTCTTAAGGCATTAGGCTTTTACGATGTTGAAGAAACTGCTATCGGTGCAACTATTGTTAAAAATGAATATGAGAGAATGCTTAAGGAGGATTATAGGGATATAATTATCACCTCTTGTTGTCATTCTATAAACTTACTTATACAGAAATATTTCCCTGCAGAGCTTGAGTACCTTGCAGATGTGGTTTCACCTATGCAGGCTCATTGTATGGATATCAAAAAGCGCCACCCCGATGCTAAAACTGTTTTCATCGGACCCTGCGTTTCCAAAAAGGATGAGGCAGAGCATTATCAGGGTATTGTTGATGCTGTGCTTACCTTTGACGAGCTTACAAGCTGGCTCAAGGCAGAGAATATTGAGCTTGAGCCCGAAAAGGATAATGACGATTTTACCCGCGCCCGCTTCTTCCCCACAACTGGCGGTGTTCTTAAAACAATGGCGCAGGATGCACCGGGCTATACATATATAGCCCTCGATGGTGTTGAAAACTGTGTTGCAGCGCTTAAGGACATTGAAAGCGGTAAGGTTCACAAATGCTTTATTGAAATGTCTGCTTGTGTAGGTAGCTGTATGGGTGGTCCGGTTATGGAAAAATATCACCAGACAGCAACCATCAAGGACTACATAACTATTGCAAATTATGCAGGCGAAAAGGATTTCGAGGTTTCTCAGCCTACATCCTTTGAGCTTAAAAAGCAGTTTGAATATATTGAGCACAGATACCCTCAGCCCACAGAGTCTGAAATCAACAGCGTTCTTCGTCAGATGGGTAAATTCAAGCCCGCTCACGAGCTTAACTGTGGCTCCTGCGGTTACAATACCTGCCGTGAAAAGGCGGCGGCTATCTGTCAGGGCAAGGCAGAGATATCAATGTGTCTTCCCTTCCTCAAGGACAAGGCAGAAAGCTTCTCTGATACTATTGTTAACAGCTCACCCAACGGCTTTATCGTTCTTAATGAAAACTTAGAGGTTCAGCAGATTAACAGAGCCGCAAGAGAAATTATGAACATCCGTTATGCTTCCGATATTCTCGGTGATAATGTTGTCCGTATTCTTGACCCTGCAGTTTTTGAGTCAGTTCTTAAAACAGGCAGAGGCGTAAGCGACCAGAGAGTTTATCTTGCTGAATATAAGAGATATGTTGAGCAGACTGTTGTTTATGACAGAGATTCCCGTCTTCTTATCGGCATTATGAGAGATGTTACTGCTGAAGAGGAGCAGAGAGAAAGAAAAGAGCATATCAGCCGTCAGACAATTGAGGTTGCCGACAAGGTTGTTGACAAGCAGATGCGAATTGTTCAGGAAATTGCTTCACTCTTAGGTGAAACTGCCGCAGAAACAAAAATCGCGCTTGCTAAATTAAAGGAGTCGATTTCTGATGAATGATTTATGTGCCGATATAGGATATAACAGTATAAATCACTATGCACGCGAAATATGGCACACACCGCCGGTAAACAAAATCAAATCCTAAAATCGAGGTTACTTTGGTGAATCAACTTCGGCTTAGTGTCGCAGAGGCACACATACCTTACGGCAATATAACCTATTGCCACAGCGCAAGGGAGTGTGCCTCGTCGGCATTTGAATTAAATGAAAAAACATTATCAAATGAATCTAAAATATATATAAAAAATTATCTAGATATTTTAAAGGAGAATATTATGAAAGAAAATACTGAATTAGAAACCATTTGTACTGAAATTTACAATAAATATAGCGATGTTATTGATATATTAATAAAAAATATTCCAAATGAAAAAATTAAAATGGCAAGCAAGATTAAAGAAATGATAAAAAATAAAGAATGGGAATTAAAAAGTTCGGAACGTTCTAATGTATATATT
>CALFPM010000184.1 GCA_937919155.1 uncultured Clostridia bacterium | reverse complement strand
TTGCCACTCCCAAAGCATATCGACGAGCAGAAGATTACCGAGGCTATCGACTACCGTAAGGATGTCGACGGGTTCCATCCCGTAAATGCAGGCCGCCTTGCCATTGGACTGCCATGCTTCCTTTCGGCAACCCCCAACGGAATACTGGAACTGCTTAAGTTCTACAACATAGATACAAAAGGCAAGAAATGCGTTGTTCTCGGGCGCAGCAACATTGTCGGCAAGCCCATGGCTAATCTGATGATGCAGAAACAGACACCTGGGGACGCGACAGTTACCGTATGCCACAGCCACACGAAAAACATAGCAGACGAATGCCGACAAGCTGATATCATCATCGCTGCATTGGGACAGCCCCATTTCCTCAAGGCCGACATGGTAAAAGAGGGTGCAGTTGTTATTGACGTTGGTATAAACCGCCTTGAAAGCGGTAAGCTTTGCGGTGACGTTGATTTTGAAGCTGTCAAAGATAAGGCTTCAATGATAACTCCCGTGCCCGGCGGCGTTGGTCCCATGACAATTGCCATGCTTATGAGGAACACCCTCACAGCGGCTAAAATACAGAATAATTTGTAAGGAGAAATGAATTATGGCAAAGAAACTTTACAGAAGCAAGAGTGATAAAAAGCTTTTCGGCGTGCTTGGCGGTCTGGCGAAATACTTCAACATCGACCCCACCGTTCTCAGAATCATTTATGTTCTTCTTTCGGTCTTTGTTATCGGCTGCCCCGTTATCATTTATCTCATTGCTGCGCTGATTATTCCCGAGGAGCCTGACTGCACAGACAGCACTCCTTATCAGGAAGCAAACTATGAGCCTGTTGATGAGGATAAATAATAATAAAAAAACAGAAAAAACATTTGACAACGCTTGATTGTTGTGATATAATCTCATATGCCGCATATTCGGGGCGGGTGACTTATGCCCAAAAACAGGTTCATTCTGTGCCTCAGGCAACCCATTTATAAGTGTTGCAAGAATAGCGAGTCTTAAAGAAAAGGATGATATTCCGATGTACGCAATTATCGAAACAGGCGGCAAGCAGTATAAGGTACAGGCCGGCGATGTAGTATTCATCGAAAAGCTTGACGCAGAAGAAGCAAGCGAGTACACCTTTGACAAGGTTATCGCAGTTGGAACCGACGACGGTATCACCGTTGGCGCTCCCTATGTTGACGGAGCAAGCGTTTCAGCAAAGATTGTCAAGAACGGTAAGGGAAAGAAGATTACCGTTATGACCTACAAGCCCAAGAAGAACTCAAAGAGAAAGATGGGCCACAGACAGCCTTACACTAAGGTTGAAATCTCTGCTATCAACGCATAATTAACCGACCAATGATTAAGGTCAGGTTTTCAGTCGGTAACAGACAACTGAAAGGCTTTGAGATAAGCGGTCACGCAATGTTCGCGGAAAGCGGCAGAGATGTTGTTTGCGCGGCGGTTTCCTCGGCAGCATATATGGCTGCCAACACAATAACCGATGTCATCGGCGCAGATGCCGTGGCGGAGGCAGGGGAAGCGTCAATGCGTGTGGAGCTTAAGCAGCCCGATGAGCAGGCAGAAACCGTGCTCAAAGGACTTGAACTTCATTTAACCGAACTTTCAAAGCAGTATCCCCAAAACATTAAAATAATCTACGGAGGTGTAAAGAATGCTTAAGATAAATGTACAGCTTTTCGCTCATAAGAAAGGTATGGGTTCAACCCGTAACGGCCGTGATTCAGAGTCAAAGAGACTCGGCGCTAAGAGAGCAGACGGTCAGTTCGTTCTTGCAGGTAACATTCTTGTAAGACAGAGAGGCACACACATCCACCCCGGCAACAACGTTGGTAAGGGTTCAGATGACACTCTCTTCGCTCTCATTGACGGCACAGTAAAGTTCGAGCGTATGGGCAAGGACCGCAAGAAGGTCAGCGTTTACGCAGTTGAGCAGTAATTTACAAAAAGCAATCCGCTATGCAATCGCATAGCGGATTTTTTTATGTTTCATCCATCCAGATATCGATTTTTTCAATGCTTTTGTTTTTGCATTTTTCAAAAGCTTTTGAAAGCAGAACAGTTTGTATAAAGTCTCCGTAATTATCGTGCCAACGGGTTAACAGATTTTTATAATCTTCTTTGATGTTGTAAATTATATCAACATGAATTTCTATGGGCTCATCGTTACCGTATGAAAACTGTCTGACCAAAGAAATTTGAAAAATATCCTTGTTGTTGTCGGGAATTATATCGGTTTCAAACAAAAACATTTCATCTTCGCAATCAATTTCTATTCGGCACATACGGCTGAATACATCAACTATCGAAAGCAGGGTCATATCGGTGGTGATATTTGTATTCAAAAAATTCAGTATTTTCATATTTTTCTCCTCAAAAATAATTACATATCATCCGACGGCAATTATTCCAGCACTTTCTTAAGATACATACCCGTATAGGATTTTTTGCATTCAGCAACTTCCTCGGGAGTGCCTTGTGCAACGATTTTGCCGCCGCCGTTGCCGCCCTCGGGACCGAGGTCGATGATATGGTCGGCGATTTTGATAACATCAAGATTGTGTTCAATAACAATAACCGTGTTGCCCTTGTCAACAAATCTCTGAAGCACATCGATGAGTCTGTGAACATCGGCGGTGTGCAGACCTGTTGTGGGCTCATCAAGAATATAAACGGTTTTGCCTGTTGACTGCCTTGCAAGCTCTGTTGCAAGCTTTACTCTCTGTGCCTCGCCGCCCGAAAGGGTTGTGGCAGGCTGACCGATTTTCACATATCCCAGACCTACATCGTAAAGAGTCTTGATTTTGCGGTGAATTTTCGGAATGCTTTCAAAGAAATTCATTCCCTCTTCAACAGTCATTTCAAGCACATCGTGAATGTTCTTGCCCTTGTATTTTACTTCAAGGGTTTCGTTGTTGTATCGGTGACCCTTGCACACCTCGCAGGGCACATAGATATCGCTCATGAAATGCATTTCGATTTTTACAATGCCGTCACCCTGACAGGCTTCGCATCTGCCGCCTTTGACATTGAATGAAAAACGGTTTGCTTTGTAGCCTTTTTTCTTTGCGTCAACGGTTGAGGCGAAAAGCTCACGAATATCGTTGAAAACACCCGTGTAGGTGGCAGGGTTGGAACGGGGAGTTCTGCCGATGGGTGACTGGTCAATGTCAATAACTTTGTCCAGATGCTCCGTGCCCGTAATTTTATCGTGAGGGCCTGCAACTTTCTTTGCGCCGTTAAGCTCGGTGACAAGATATTTTTTGAGTATTTCATTGACAAGTGATGATTTTCCGCTGCCTGAAACGCCTGTTACGGAAATGAATTTGCCCAAGGGGAACTCAACGTCAATATTTTTCAGGTTGTTTTCCCTTGCACCGTGAACAATCAGAGATTTGCCGTTGCCTTCTCTGCGTTTTTCGGGCAGGGGAATGAACTTTTTGCCGCTGAGGTACTGACCCGTAATTGATTTTTCACAGTTGATGATATCCTCAACACTGCCTGTGCAGACGATTTCACCGCCGTGAATTCCTGCACCCGGACCTACGTCAACAATGTAATCCGCAGCCATCATAGTCTCCTCATCATGTTCAACCACAATCAATGTGTTGCCGAGGTCACGGAGATTATGGAGAGTTTTCAGCAGCTTTGCATTGTCGCGCTGATGCAGACCGATGCTGGGCTCATCAAGGATATAAAGCACTCCCATAAGAGATGAACCAATCTGAGTTGCAAGGCGGATTCTCTGCGCCTCGCCGCCCGAAAGGCTTGCGGATGAACGCGAAAGAGTGAGGTAATCAAGACCAACGCTTGAGAGAAAGTTGAGTCTGCCCCTGATTTCTTTGATAATCTGTTCCGCAATCATTGAATCGCTTTCGGAGAGCTTGAGATTATCAAGAAATTCGATTTCATCATTGATGGATTTTCGTGTGAATTCATCAATGTTAATGCCGCCAACTGTAACGCCGAGTGATTCTTTGCGGAGCCTTGCACCGCCGCATTCGGGGCACTTGACCGTTGACATATATGCTTCAATTTCGTTTCTTGAATACTCGCTTGTGGTTTCTCTGTAACGCCTTTCAAGGTTGTTGACTATGCCCTCGAAGTCCGTCATGTATGTGCCGCTGCCGTATTCGCTTCTGCGTTCCAGCTTGATTCTTTTGCCGCCCGTGCCGTAGAAAATAACGTCTTTTGCTTTTTTTGAAAGCTTCTCAAAAGGCGTGTCAAGGCTGAAATCATAGGCGTTTGCAAGTCCCTCATAATACATCTGTGCAATTGTTCCGCCGTCAGATGACGACCAGCCGCTTGCTTTGATTGCACCCTGACGGATTGAAAGTGAGGGGTCGGGCACCACCATTTTGGGGTCAATCTGCATAAATACGCCTAGACCTGCGCATTTGGAACAGGCTCCGAAAGGATTGTTGAACGAGAATGAACGGGGTTCAAGCTCCTCAATGCTGACTCCGTGTTCGGGGCAGGCATAGTTGAGGGAATAGAGCTGTTCCTCGCCGCCTGCAATGTCAATCAGAAGCAGACCGTCTGTGAGATTGGTTGCGGTTTCGATTGAATCGGCAAGCCTTGAACGAATACCGTCTTTGATGACAAGTCGGTCAACAACAACTTCGATGTTATGCTTGATGTTCTTTTCAAGTTTGATTTCTTCCGAAAGGTCATAGATTATGCCGTCAATCCTGACTCGTGCATAGCCTGTTTTGCGGATATGCTCAATTTCCTTGACAAATTCGCCCTTTTTGCCTCTGGCAATAGGTGCCATAACCTGAATTTTTGTGCCTTCGTCAAGTTCAAGCACCTGTGTTGTGATGTCATCAACTGTCTGTCTGCTGATTTCTCTGCCGCACTCGGGGCAATGAGGAATGCCTGTTCTTGCGTAAAGCAGACGCAGATAATCGTAAATCTCCGTCACCGTGCCAACGGTTGAACGGGGATTTTTTGATGTTGTTTTCTGGTCGATGGAAATTGCGGGGGAAAGTCCCTCGATGCTCTCAATGTTTGGCTTTTCCATCTGACCGAGAAACTGCCGTGCGTAGGCAGAAAGGGATTCAACATATCTGCGCTGACCCTCGGCATATATTGTGTCAAAGGCAAGTGAGGATTTTCCGCTGCCTGAAAGACCCGTGAAAACAACTAATTTGTCACGGGGGATTGTTACATCCACATTTTTCAGGTTGTGTTCCTTTGCGCCTCTGACGGTAAGGTGTTTTATTGCCATCTTATTTTCCCTTTCTTAACTTTTCTATCTTATCTCTCAGATATGCGGCGTGTTCAAATTCAAGAATTTTTGCCGCCGCTTTCATTTCCGCGGTGAGCCTGATAATCATAGCCTCGCGCTCCTGACGGCTCATCTTTGAGATTGACTTTTCTTCGTCACCCTTTGCGGAAATTTCGATTATTTCATGAACATCCTTGACAATTGTTTTGGGAACAATGCCGTGTTCTTCGTTGTATTTCATTTGTTTTTGCCTGCGGCGTTCGGTTTCCGTGATAGCTCTTTCCATTGACGGAGTGACGCAATCGGCATACATTATAACCGTGCCATCCGCATTTCGGGCTGCTCTGCCGATTGTCTGAACAAGGGATGTTTCCGAACGCAGGAAGCCTTCTTTGTCTGCATCAAGGATGGCAACCAGTGACACCTCGGGGATGTCAAGACCTTCACGGAGGAGGTTGATGCCGATAAGCACATCAAATTCACCAAGTCGAAGTCCTCTGATTATTTCCATTCGCTCAATTGTGTCAACATCGTGGTGCATGTAGCGCACTTTGATATCGAGATTTTCAAGGTAATCCGTCAAATCCTCCGCCATACGCTTTGTAAGAGTGGTGACAAGCACTCTTTCGCCCTTTGCTGTCCGTGTGTTGATTTCAGAAACAAGGTCATCAATCTGACCCTCGGTAGGTCGTACGGAAATTTCGGGGTCAAGCAATCCTGTGGGACGGATAACCTGCTCTGCAATGTGTGTGCTTTTTTCTTTTTCAAATTCGCCGGGCGTTGCGCTGACAAATATTTTCTGACCGCTTCTTTCGTAAAATTCATCAAATGTCAGCGGTCTGTTGTCAAAAGCTGAGGGGAGTCTGAATCCGAAATTAATCAGGCTTTCTTTTCTTGCTCTGTCGCCGCCGTACATTGCCCTCACCTGAGGCAGAGTAACGTGGGATTCATCAACAAAAATCAGAAAATCCTCGGGAAAATAGTTGAGCAAAGTGAAAGGCGCGGAGCCTGCAGGTCTGCCCGACATAACCCTTGAATAATTCTCGATTCCTTTGCAGAATCCCGTTTCGCGGAGCATTTCAATGTCATATTCCGTGCGCTGTTTTATGCGCTGTGCTTCAAGAAGCTTGCCGTTTTCTTCAAAATATTTAACGCGGTCAAGCATTTCTTCATATATATACTTAATGGATTTCTCCATTTTATCAGGAGCTATAACATAATGGGATGCAGGGTAAATTGCAGCGTGTGAAAGCACGCTCTTTACCTGCCCTGTCAGTGCATTTATTTCGCTGATGCGGTCAATTTCATCGCCGAAAAATTCAACTCTGATGCCGTTTTCGTTTGAATAAACGGGGAAGATTTCAACAACATCGCCTCTGACCCGGAATTTGTTGCGGCTGAAGTCGATATCATTTCTTTCGTACTGAATTTCAACCAGCTTTTCAATCAGCTCATCGCGGCTTTTTTCCATACCCGTGCGCAGTGAAATAACCATACTGCGGTAATCAATGGGGTCACCGAGGGTGTAAATGCAGGATACGCTGGCAACGATTATTACATCACGCCTTTCGGAGAGTGCGGAGGTTGCGGAGTGACGCAATTTGTCGATTTCATCGTTAACGGCGGAGTCTTTTTCGATATAAGTGTCTGTTGTGGGAATATATGCTTCGGGCTGATAATAGTCATAATATGAAACAAAATATTCAACCGCGTTGTCGGGAAAAAATTCGCGGAATTCACTGCAAAGCTGAGCCGCAAGGGTTTTGTTGTGAGCAAGAACAAGGGTGGGGCGGTTCACTTTTTCGATGATGTTTGCCATTGTGAAAGTTTTGCCCGAGCCGGTGACACCGAGCAGTGTTTGCTCGGTGAGCCCGTTGTTGAGTCCGTCAACAAGCTCTGCGATTGCCTGCGGCTGGTCGCCCATGGGTTTATATTTTGATTTCAGCACAAACTTATCCATGTTTTTCCCCTTGTAAAAGTCTAGAAACAAATGTTCATTTAATTATACCATAAATAATTTTAAAAGCAAATGGTTATTTTTAAATTTAATATTAAGTTAACATATTTCATAAACGCTTGTCTGATTATGGTAATGTTTGTTGACAATTTAGACAAATAGTGGTATTATGTTTGTGGCAATTTCTGTTTTGCGGCAAACCAATTTCTTTGGAATGGAGTGTCTCTTTTGAAAGGTATTATTTTGGCCGGCGGCTCAGGTACAAGACTTTATCCCTTGACTATGGTTACGAGTAAGCAGCTGCTGCCCGTTTACGATAAACCTATGATTTATTATCCCCTGTCAACCCTCATGCTTGCGGGTATCAGGGAAATTCTGATTATATCAACTCCTGCGGATACCCCGAAATTCGAGGAGCTTCTCGGCAACGGAAGGCAGTTCGGACTCAGCCTTTCCTATGCCGTTCAGGAAAGTCCTGACGGACTTGCTCAGGCTTTCATCATCGGCGAAAAGTTTATCGGCAATGATGATGTTGCAATGGTTCTGGGAGATAATATTTTTTACGGCAACGGTCTTGGCCATATGCTTCGTCAGGCGGCAAAAAACAAAGGCAGAGCAACCATTTTCGGCTATTATGTTGATAATCCTCAGGCATTCGGTGTTGTTGAATTTGATGAAAACGGAGTTCCTGTTTCCATTGAGGAAAAGCCTGAAGTTCCCAAGTCAAACTATGCCGTCACAGGTCTTTATTTCTATGACAACAGGGTTGTTGAGTATGCAAAATCGCTCAAGCCGTCAAAGCGCGGAGAGCTTGAGATAACAGACATTAATCAGATGTATCTGAAGAACGGCGACCTCGACATCAAGCTTATGGGCAGAGGCTTTGCCTGGCTTGACACGGGAACGGTTGAAAATCTGATGGATGCGGCAAACTTCATCAAAACCGTTGAAAAGCTGCAGGGAATCAAGATTTCGGCTCCCGAAGAAATTGCATATAATATGCGTTGGATAAGCCGCGAAGCATTGCTTCGTTCGGCTGAAAAATACGGAAAGTCATCCTACGGTCAGCATCTGCGCTCTGTTGCAGAGGGCAAGATTCTTTATACCGGCGGCAAACCGGGCGAAAGACCGTGTTGGGGTGTGGAAGGTAATCTGGACTATGAAACTGACTGAAACGGCGGTTAAAGGTGTTTTTGAGGCTGAACCGAAAGTTTTCGGCGACAACCGAGGCTGGTTTTGCGAAACATATTCAAAAAAAGAATTTGAGGAAGCGGGCATAAAAGCTGATTTTGTTCAGGACAACCGTTCGTTTTCTGCAAAAAAAGGCACTCTCAGAGGTCTGCATTGCCAGAAAAATCCCATGGCGCAGGCAAAACTTGTGAGCTGCATCAAGGGCAGTATTCTTGATGTTGCCGTTGATATCAGAGAAGGTTCGCCTACATATATGAAATGGGTTGCAGTCGAACTCAGCGAAGAAAACAAAAAGATGCTTTTTATTCCAAAGGGTTGTCTTCACGGTTTTGTTACTCTGACGGATGATGTTGAAATCTCCTATAAGGTCGATGAATTCTATTCTCCTGAGGATGACAGAAGCATATGCTTCTCCGATCCTGAAATAGGCGTTGAGTGGGGAGTTACAGATCCCGTGCTTTCCGAAAAAGATAAAAATGCGCCTCTTTTCAAAGATTGCGATTTTAAATTTGAATTTTAATTTTTTTGAATAAAGCTCATTGTTTCTGTTCATACTATGCGTGAAAAGCAAGTAAGGAGTTGAAACGAATGCTTGATAAAATTTCACTGGTCCTTGTAATAATCGGTGCGCTTAACTGGGGCAGTATCGGTCTGTTTCAGTTTGACCTTGTGGCTTGGATTTTTGGCGGACAGGGAGCAATTCTCAGCAGAATTGTTTACACTCTTGTTGCCCTTGCGGGTATCTGGTGCATTTCCCTGCTTTTCAGAGAATCAGAAACCGCAATCACCGCAGGCGACTCGGACGATATACAGTAAAATGAAACCGCTGACTGAATAAACAGTCAGCGGTTAATTTTTATTTTTTCTTTTTAAGCCTTTCGCAGAGTTCTCTGTCGGGTGTGACCCACATAGTGTTATAGGTGTGATAAATAACCTTGCCCGGTTTTGAGCCGACAGGTTTTTTCAGTGAGCGCACCTCTGTGTAGTCAACCGCAACCTGCGATGATTCTCTTCCGCCGCTGTGGTATGCGGCGAGGATTGCTGCCTGACGGCAGGTCAGCTCGGGGATAATATCGCCGTTGCCGATAACAACAACGTGGGAGCCCGGAATTTTCTGTGTGTGAAACCATGAGTCATCCTTTGCGGCGGTCTTGAATGTGAGAATATCATTCTGCACATTGTTTCTGCCAACAAGGATTGTGTATCCGTCATCGGAAACATATTCCATGGGCGGCATTGGCTTTGCTTTTTTTGTTTTATCGTTCTTTGCGCGCTTGAGATAACCCTGCTCGTAAAGCTCGTTGCGGATTTCTGCAAGCTCGGTGTAGCCGTCTGCACGGTTAACCGAGTCAATAACCGATTCGAGGTAGGCAAGCTCCTGCTCGCTTTGTTCAATCAGCTCTCCCAGCATACTTTCGGCAGTTTTTGCCTTGCGGTAATCCTTGAAATATTTCTGTGCATTTGCCGAGGGTGAAAGTGCGGGGTCGGCAGGAATGCGGACGATATCATTGTTATCGTAAAAATTTTCAAGGTCGTAAAAAAGTGAACCTTTTTCAAGTCGGTATTGATTTGCGAGAATAAGTTCAGCATAAATGCGCAGGGTGTCGCGGTCCGCACAGGCTTCAAGCTCCGCCTGTCTGCTCTGCAGTTTTCGTGCCGCTCTTGATGCCGCATTAGTGAGAAGCTTCAGCAGGGATTGACTGCGCTGACGGGTTCTTTCAAAGCGGTCTTTTTCATAATAAAAGCTGTCCAGAAGTTCTGAAAAACTTTCATATGGCTTTGCGGTAACGGTAAATCCGTACTGCATAATATCGGTAAATGTAAAGTCGTAGGGCTTTACGCCTTCGCGGATTAACATAGTGGGGTTGGCTTTCCCTGAAATCAGCATGTTTCTGATTTCGGCAAGTTTGCTTTCAAGTCTTTCCTCGTTTATGCCGTTCATTTCGGTAACGCCGATGTCACCGCCGCAGGCAAATGACGCAATCTCACGGCTTATCAAGGGGGAAACACCCTCGATTGTTTCAAGAATTGCTCCTGAAAGGCGCTTGCCTGTGCATCTTTTTATTGCTTTAACCGCCTCGTCAGGTTCAATTTCCGTCAGATTCATTTTGCCCTGACGGGGAGGCAATTCATATCTGAAAGTGGGTAAAATCTGCCTTACTGACGATTGTGTAAAGTCAACTCGCTTTACAGAATCAATAATTTTTTCTTCTGAATTGATAAGGATGATATTGCTGTGCTTTGCCATGATTTCCACACAAAGTGTGAATGTGACGGCATCTCCGATTTCGTTTGTGCCCGAAAGGTCAAGAAAAACAACTCTGTCAAGACCAAGCTGACGGATGTCGGTTATAACCGCGCCTGTCAGATGTTTTCTGAAAAGCATACAGAGCATTGGCGGAGTGGCAGGATTTTCGGGCGCATTTGCCGTCAGATGCAATCTCGGACTGTTTGCAGATGCCGAAACAAGCAGGCGGTATGCACCCTCACGGGAGCGCAGATGAAACACCAGCTCGTCTTTTGAAGGCTGGTGTATTTTTTCTATTCTGCTTCCCACGATATATCGGGAAAGCTCGTTTTTGAGTAAATTTAATGTGATTCCGTCAAGGGGCATGGTTTATTCCTCTTAAAAATGTTTTATGGGTGAATTCTGCGGAATGATTTCGATTTCAATATCGAATTTATTTTTCAGTTTATCCGCAAGTACTGCAACAACGGGGTTTTCCGTTTCAAAATGTCCTGCGGTAATAACCGTCAGTCCCATTTCAAGTGCATCAAGAAATTCGTGGTGTTTCAGTTCGCCTGTTATATATGCATCGCATCCGTTTTCTGCAATATCGGAAATGAATTCGTTGGCTGAGCCGCCGCAGAAAGCAACCTTTTTTATTTTTTTTCCGCTGTCTGCAAGGCACACGGACGCCTTAAGTTTATCGGCAACATATTCGGCAAGCTTGTCACCGCTTGTTTCGTCAATTTCTGCAATTCTTATCATCGAAAGTTCGCCGCAGTCTGCAAAATCCGAAACATTTTCAAAGCCGAGTGCATCTGCAAGAGCATCGTTAACGCCGCCCTTGGCAATGTCAAGATTTGTGTGAGCACAGATTGCGGAAATACCCTTTGAAGCAAGCATAAAGGGGATATCGCCGTCTGTGAAGTGTCTCACCGCCCCGAAAATAACGGGGTGGTGGCTTACGATAAGGTCAATTCTGTTTTCGGCGGCATATTTTACGGCATCGGAGGTAATATCAAGCACAACGCCGATTTTTTTAACCTCATTATCCTTGCATCCCACAAGGAATCCGCTGTTATCCCATTCGCACTGCGTCTCAAAGGGTGCAATGCTGTTGATATATTCAAAAATATCCTTAACCGCAGGTCTGCATTCCATTGATGATTTCCTCCGTTTCAAGGGTAACCTTTTCAAGATAGGCGGCATATTCCGCCGAACCATGCACACGCTCAGCTTCAAGCTTTTTGCGGAGCCGTGCAACTGTGTTTTCAAGATAAAGACGGGCTTCTTTTTTGCCGCATTTCGGCAATTCACCCGTGTATATGTATGATACCGGTCTTTGCAACATTTTGCCCGTGTATTCCGCGGCCATGGCGCAGTAAAGCTTGCCGCCGTCAATGCAGGCATCTTCAAAAAGAATTTCAAATCCGTTTTCAACGAAAAATCTGCGGATATCCTCGGCGTGGGACTGAGGCTGAACAATGATACGCTTTGAACTGTCCTTGAGCCAATATGCCCTTGAAACAAGCTGTTCCATCAGCGTGCCGCCCATTCCGCACATAATGAAATCCTGCGCCTCAAAAGGTTCGATTTCGTCAAAACCGTCAGAGAGTCTGAGGGTTATTTTATCCTCGATTCCGTAAGAGTCAACGGTTTTTCGGGCATTTTCAAGCGGACCCTTGCGCACATCGCACGCGAGAGCCTTGGGACTTATGCCGTTTAAAATGAGATAGGCGGGAAGATATGCGTGGTCGGTGCCGATATCGGCAACAGTGTTACCCTTGCGCACCATCTTCGCCGCCATAAGCATTCTTTCTGAAAGATTCAGCATTTATTTTGCGAGGAATGCGTTGATTTTTGCGATGAGTTCATCAGCGTTAACGCCGTGCACCATGCAAGCCTGAGCAACTGATTCGTTTCTTGCTGAGGGGCAGCCGAGGCAGTGCATTCCCATTTCAAGGAAGAAGGGAGCGACCTCACGGTTAGCGTCAAGAATTTCGCCGATTTTCATATCTTTTGTGATTTCTGTCATTGTAAAAACATCCTTTCGTTGCAAAGATACAGTTAGTATAACATATTTTCGATACAATATCAATAGCAGTATTTTTAATAAAATATTTAATTATATAGTGACTTTTGGCGACAGATGTGTTATACTAAACTACAACTGTGCAACCCGAGAGGTGTAATGTATGTTTGAACAGATAATCAATGTTGACAGAATGGAACAGGCGGTGAGCCTTTTTGGCAGTTTTGATGAGAACATCAGGCTCATCGAAAAGGAATTTTCAGTTTCCGTTATCAGCAGAGGCTCGGAACTCAAAGTGACGGGTGAGGCTGATGCGGTGCAGAAAGGTGTCCGTGCAATCAACGGATTGCTCACTCTTATCAACAGGGGCGAGGCACTCAGCGACCAGAATGTGCGTTATGTGCTTTCTCTTGTCAACGAGGGCAATGAAGACAAGCTTGTTCACATGGCGGCGGACTGCGTCTGCATCACATCAAAGGGAAAACCCGTAAAACCCAAAACTCTCGGTCAGAAGAAATATATCGAAACAATCCGCAACAATACAATCACCTTCGGCATAGGTCCTGCAGGCACGGGTAAAACCTACCTTGCGGTCGCAATGGCGGTCACTGCGTTCAGAGCAAAGGAGATAAACAGGATTGTGCTCACAAGACCTGCAGTTGAGGCAGGCGAAAAACTCGGCTTTTTGCCGGGCGACCTTCAGAGCAAGGTTGACCCGTATTTAAGACCTCTTTACGATGCACTTTTTGATATGCTCGGTGCAGAGAACTTTCAGAAGCATCAGGAGAGAGGGGATATAGAGGTTGCACCTCTTGCATATATGAGAGGACGAACTCTTGACGACAGCTTTATTATTCTTGACGAAGCGCAGAACACAACGGCGGAGCAGATGAAAATGTTCCTGACCCGTCTGGGCTTCAACTCAAAAATGGTTGTAACGGGTGATGTTACGCAGATTGACTTGCCGGACGGCAAGCGCTCGGGGCTTAAGGAAGCGGTAAGAATCCTTAAGAATATAGAGGATATAGGAACCGTCAGGTTCAGTGAAAAGGACGTTGTGCGCCACAGGCTTGTTCAGGATATCATCAAAGCCTATGAGAAACAGGATGAGGAGCGTAAAAAGAAATGAGCAAGGTAAAAGTTGTTATTTCAAACGAGCAGAACGAACTGAGAATTCCAACGGGTGTTCGCCTTCTTGTTCGCCGCTGTTGCACGGCGGTTCTTGTTCAGGAGGAATTTGAGGGTTCTGCAGAGGTCAGCGTAACTTTTGTTGACGATGACACAATTCATCAGCTCAACAAGCAGTACAGAAACATTGACAGAGCAACGGATGTTCTTTCGTTCCCTCTGGGCGAAAACGGTGTTTACGATATCAATAACGACACGGGCGCAAAATTGCTCGGCGATATTGTTATTTCAATCCCTCACGCAGTTGACCAGGCGGACAGATACGGTCACACCTTGCAGCGAGAAATCGGCTTCCTGACCGTTCATTCAATGCTTCATCTGCTTGGTTATGACCATGTCAACGGCGGTATGGAAAGTGTCAGAATGAGAGAAAAGGAAGAAACCGTGCTCACAAAGCTCGGGCTCAAGAGGAATTCCAGCTATTACATGGATGATGAAAACATATGAAGAACTTACTGAAAAGTTTTGTTTATGCATTCAGAGGCATATTTTTCTGCATAGGAAATGAGCGCAATATGCGCATTCACCTTTGTTTTGCCGCTTATATGATCGGTTTTCTGACCGTTCACGATTTTTTTAAGGTCAGCAAAGCGGAGTTTGCGGTGCTTATAGGTCTCTGCGCTCTTGTTATGGCACTTGAAGCGGTCAATACGGCGGTTGAAAAGGCGGTTGACCTTTCAACAAAAGAACATAATGAGCTTGCAAAAATCTCCAAGGATGCGGCGGCAGGTGCGGTGCTGATTGCGGCAATCGGCTCTGTTGCGGCAGGTGTTGCAATTCTTTATCAGCCCGATGCATTTGCAAAAATGGTTGAATACTATAAAGAAAACATTCCCGTGTTTATCGGCTTTGTTATCAGTTTTATTGCAAGCCTTGTTTTTGTTTTTGCAGGTCCGAAAGGAATAAAGAAATTTTTCAAAAATCACGTTAAATGAGGAAAATAAAATGACTAAAACCGCATTTGTTGCAATAGTCGGCTGTCCCAATGTGGGCAAATCCTCTCTGCTTAACAGAATGTTGGGGCAGAAGGTTGCTATTGTTACACAGAAACCCCAGACAACACGCACAAGAATTATGGGCGTGCTCACTTTGGGTGAAACTCAGCTTGTTTTTACCGACACTCCGGGTTACCACAGACCCAAAACCAAATTGGGCGAAAAGATGATTAAGGCTGTTGGTGAGGGCATTGCAGGTGTTGATGCCTGCCTTTTCGTTACGGAGCCTGAGGGTGACATAAAGGACACGGAGCTTGAGCTTCTCAGGCGCCTCAGGGCGGAGAAAGCACCTGTTGTGCTTGCAATCAACAAAATCGATACTGTCAAGCAAAAAGAGCTTATGATGGAAAAAATCGTGAAGCTTACCAATGAGTTTGACTTTGAGGCGGTTGTGCCTGTCAGCGCACTTAAAAATGAAAATGTGGACCTTATCATT
The DNA here is from genome assembly GCA_937919155.1 of uncultured Clostridia bacterium. GTDB lineage: Bacteria > Bacillota > Clostridia > Oscillospirales > Acutalibacteraceae > CAG-177. The sequence continues at coordinate 625 of CALFPM010000184.1, read as the reverse complement.
GAGGAGCTTCAGAAGCTTACCTATGAATCCGTCCACTTCTTCCCTGACGACACTCTTACCGACCAACCCGAAAGAGTGCTTGCAGGCGAGATAATAAGAGAAAAAATGCTTCTTCTTCTCGATAAGGAAGTGCCTCACGGCGTTGCGGTCAGCATTGAAAAGATGCGTGAAAGACCCACGGGCGGCATTATGGATGTTGAAGCGATTATATATTGCGAAAAAGATACCCACAAGGGCATCATCATCGGCAAAAAAGGCGATATGCTAAAGCGTATTTCCTCAAAGGCAAGAGTTGATATGGAGAATTTCTTCCAGTGCAAAATCAATCTTCAGTGCTGGGTAAAAGTAAAAGAAGGTTGGCGCAACAGAGAAGGAATTATTCACAACTTTGGATTAGACTAAAAATAAATTTTTCCTTTCATAATCATCCCGTTATCTGCCAAAGTATTAACGGGAGATGATGTGAGATGGAAAACGAAAAAGCCTGGAAAAAGTTTTTGCAGACCGGCTCGGTTGCCGATTATCTTGAATTCAGAGGCTGTGTTAATGTCAATAACACGGCGGGAGTAAAGAATGAGAATGTCTACAGACGCTCTGGTGCTGAAAGTAACGGATACGGGAGAAA
>CALFPM010000183.1 GCA_937919155.1 uncultured Clostridia bacterium | reverse complement strand
GGGTTGGTGCAACTCCTGACGGAAGAAAGTCAAGAGATATGCTCGGTTACGGTGTTGACCCTCTTTACGGCAGTGCGGAAAACGGACTCGGTTTCCGTATGCTTTCAAATATGAAGATGCCTTTTGAAAAGATGAACGGCGGCTATGCCTCCCATCTCGGCATCGACCCCAAATATTTCACATCGGATAATTATGAGGGCAAGGGTGTTGAATTCAGAGATAAGGTTATCAATCCTCTGTTCTTCAATCCCATGAACGAAGGCGTTTCACCTTTCTATCTTTATGTTAACGTTACAACTGCCGAAATTCTCCGCAAGGTGCTTGCAGACCCCAAAAAGTATGCTCCCAGCGGTGTGTATATTATGAGAATTCACGGCACATTTGTTAACTTCCTTGACCTTTCACCTGCGATTCAGCAGGATATCATAACAAGACTTGACCCCGAGTCAACATCCATTGCCTGAGGTGACGGTATGAAGATTATCGGACTTGATATCGGCACAACAAGCATTTGCGGTGTTTGTGTCAACGGCGAAAGCGGCGAAATAACAAAAGCTGTCACATTGCCAAATGATTCATTTATTCTATCGGAAAAGGTTTATGAAAAAATTCAGAATCCCCAAATTATAATGGAAACGGTTTATGCCGTTATGGCAGGGCTTGATGTTTCCGATGCTCAGGCAATCGGTTTTTCGGGTCAGATGCACGGCATTGTTTATACCGATGCAAACGGCAATGCGGTAAGTCCTCTTTACACTTGGCAGGACGAAAGAGCAGCAATTGAATATAAAGACGGTAAATCATATGCACAGACACTCGGTTGCTTTGCAGGCTACGGTCTTGCAACGGATTTTTACAACGAAATAAACGGTTTGATTCCTGCGGATGCGGTCAGCCTTTGCACCATTGCGGATTATGCGGCAATGAAGCTCTGCGGTGTGGTGGAACCTCTTGTCCACATTACCAATGCCGCAAGTCTCGGCTGCTTTGATATCAAAGAAAACCGCTTTACAATCAATAATCCTCGTCTGCCCGAGGTAACGGCGGAATTCAAGGCTGTCGGAAAATACAAAGGAATTCCAGTTTGCGTTGCACTCGGTGATAATCAGGCGAGCTTTATCGGTTCTGTTTCGGATGCAGAGAATGCGCTTGTCAATGTCGGCACAGGTTCTCAGATTTCCTGGCTTACTGAAACTCCCGTTGAAAGCAAGATTGTTGAAAACAGACCGTTTGACGGAAACCGTCTTCTCGCGGCGGGATGTGCTCTCTGCGGCGGAAGAGCATTTGCGATGCTTGAGGGATTTTTCAGGCAGATTGCAGGCGGCGATACTGCGGTTTACGATTATATCAATAAACTTCTCGAAAACAAAACTGAGACCACTCTTAAAGCTGATTGCCGTTTCTGCGGCACAAGAAATGACCCCTCGGTAAGAGGTGCGATTATGAATCTTTCAGAGGAGAATTTTACTCCTGCAGATTTTTCTCTTGCTGTGCTTAAGGGTATTTCGGGTGAGCTTTTTGAAATGTACGAAAGTGGCGGGAAAAAAGCAAAAAATCTCGTCTGCTCAGGCAACGGAATGAGAAAAAACAGAGCGTTGCGCAAGGTTACTGCGGATATGTTCGGCTGTGAAATCAAAATTCCTCTCTATGCGGAGGAAGCGTCTTACGGTGCGGCACTTGCGGCGACCGTTGCTTGCGGCAAATACAGAAATATTGATGAAGCTTGCAAGCTTATCAGATATACGGAGAATTGATTTATGTTTTATAACGAACCTATCTTTTTTGAAAAAAACAGAGTTTTCAGAGTCTACACAGGCGGCAAACTCTTTTCTGATTTCTTCGGCGATGATTCAACAGATGGTTTTTATCCCGAAGAATGGGTCGCTTCAAGCGTTAAGGCACTTAACGAAGGAAGCACCGATGAGTATGAGGGCGTTTCAAAGATAAAGAGTACTGATATTTATCTCAATGATGCTATCGATAACTACAAAGAGGAAATTCTCGGCTCAAGAGACGATCTTGGTATTCTCACAAAGATTCTTGACAGTGCAATCCGACTTCCCGTGCAGGCACACCCCGACAAGGCTTTTTCAGAGAAATATTTTTCCTCAAAATACGGCAAGGAAGAAAGCTGGATTATTCTTGCAACCCGTCCTGATGCCAAAATCTTTTTCGGTTTCAAAGACGGCGTAACTCTTTCTGATTTTGAAAAGGCAATTGACGAGAGTGAAAACGGCGGAAACGAAATGGAAAATCTGCTTTGCTCAATCAATGTAAAAGCAGGGGACGTAATTTATATTCCTGCAAAAATGGTTCACGCAATCGGCTGCGGTTGTCTTCTTCTTGAGGTGCAGGAGCCTACGGATTTTACAATTCAGCCTGAGCGCTGGTGCGGTGAATATAAACTGTCGGACAGAGAGATGTATCTCGGACTTGACCGGGAAAAAGCCCTTGAATGCTTTGATATCGGCAAGAAATATCCTGCTCCGTTAACACCGAAAACAATCAGTGAATCGGAGGGTGTTAAATACGAGGCGATAATTGACGAAACTGTCACACCGAGCTTTGCAGTCAGAAGCGTCACTCTTTCGGGAGGAAAGTTTGAATTCGGCAGAGGTGCTTCTGTTTATGTTGTAACAGAAGGCAACGGTAAAATTGTCGGTGATGGTTATGACACCGATATTAAAAAAGGAGATTATTTCCTTATGCCCGAAAATGCAAAAAACAAATTTTCGGTTACGGGAAATCTTAAATTGGTTGAATGCTTTGCATAAAAGCCAACAATAATTATGTAGAGGAGGTTATATATGAACACGAATGCAATGTTTAAAATCGGCTACGGTCTTTATATTCTGACTGCCAGGGAAAACGGTTTTGATAACGGCTGTATAATTAACACAGTTACTCAGGTCACATCTAATCCCAACAGAATAACCGTTGCCGTAAATAAGGCAAACAAAACCCACGATATGATTTTGGCTACGGGTGAATTCAATGCAAGTATTCTTACAACAAGTGCGGATTTTGATATCTTCAAGGCTTTTGGTTTCAGAAGCGGCAAGGATACGGACAAGTTTGACGGCTACAAATTCGCCGAAAGAAGCGAAAACGGCTTGTATTACATTACGGATTCCACAAACGCTTATATTTCAGCAAAGGTTGTCAATTCAACCGATTTGGGAACACACACACTGTTTCTTGCGGATGTTACGGATTGTGAAATCCTTTCCGAAGTGCCGAGCGTAACTTATGACTATTATCATAAGTATATCAAACCCAAGCCGGAGGTAAAAAAGACGGCAAAGGTGTATTACCGCTGTAAGATTTGCGGATACATTCACGAGTCCGATGAACTTCCCGCAGATTTTGTATGTCCTCTTTGCAAACATCCCGCCTCAGACTTTGAAAGAGTTGAAGCGGTTGCAGAAAATAATGATAAAGGAGTAGAAAAAATGAATCTCAAAGGTACAAAAACAGAACAGAATCTTATGGCTGCATTTGCAGGCGAATCACAGGCAAGAAACAAGTACACATATTTTGCATCTGTAGCCAAGAAGGAAGGCTACGAGCAGATTTCGGCAATTTTCACTGAAACTGCAAACAACGAGAAAGAACACGCAAAGATGTGGTTCAAGGCTCTCGGCGAGCTTGGTGACACAGCACAGAATCTTCTTCATGCTGCAGAAGGCGAAAACTATGAGTGGACAGATATGTATGCCACATTCGCAAAAGAAGCAGAGGAAGAGGGCTTTGCAGAACTTGCTGAAAAGTTCCGTATGGTAGCAGCCATCGAAAAGACACACGAAGAAAGATACCGCGCTCTTCTCAGCAATGTTGAAATGCAGAAGGTTTTCGAAAAGGCAGAGGAAACAATGTGGGAATGCCGCAACTGCGGTCACCTTGTTATGGGCAAGAAAGCTCCCGAGGTTTGCCCCGTTTGCGCTCATCCTCAGGCTTACTTCGAAGTAAGAAAAGAAAACTATTAATCCGAACTGAAACCGCGAGAGCCTTGCAATGCGTCAAGGCTCTCTTTTTTTTGCAAATTTTTGATGAACATTTAAAATTACTGTTGATATTTCTCAGAGTAAACTATATAATTAAATTGTAATAAAATAGGAGAGTATGTTCATATGAAAAAAATTATCAGAATACTTGCACTTGCGTTCGCTTTTATGTTCGTTCTTGCTTCTTGCGGAACATCGACAACTGCAGACGGCAATAATGAAACCGATAAAAATGGTGTAAACGACATTACCAATATGTACGGAGAATCGTCAGACACTTCCGTAAGCGGCTCAGATGAGCATAAAAAGGTTAGATTCACTATGGAAGACGGCGGAGAGTTTGTTATTGAGCTTTACCCCGAATATGCACCCAAGACTGTTGAAAATTTCCTCAAGCTTGTTGAAAGTGATTTTTATGACGGACTTACATTCCACCGAGTTGTTGACGGATTTATGGCTCAGGGCGGCGATCCCAATGGTGACGGCACAGGCGGAAGTCCTGAAAAGATTTACGGTGAATTTGCTTCAAACGGCTACAAGGACAACAAGCTCTCCCACACAAGAGGTGTTGTTTCAATGGCGCGCCGTTCAGATTCGATGAATTCCGCATCGTCACAGTTCTTTATCTGCTACGGTGACGCAACCTTCCTTGACGGCGACTATGCTTCATTCGGCGTTGTTGTTGAGGGTATGGAGGTTGTTGATTCATTCCTTTTTGTCGAAAGGACCATAGGCAATGACAGAGCCCTTTCAAAGCCTGTAACACCCATTGTTATTGAAAAAGCAGAGGTGATTTAATTGGCAAACAATATTGTTTTTAAAGGCTACAAGGCAAGTGAGATTGAGTTTGTCAATAAGTGCGAAAACGGCGCGAAGCTTGAGTTTGAAACAAAGTATTCATACAACGTGAAATATTCGCCCAACAACACCTGCCTTGGTGAATTTACCGTTGAAGTGAATGATAAAACCGATAAGGAAAGATTTAAAATCAAAGCAGTTATCCACGGCATTTTCGCATTCAACCCCGAAATCAAAAAGGAATTGCTTCATGTTCAGACTTTCAAGGAGCTTTTTCCTTACGCAAGAACAATGATTTCTTCTCTTACGGTGAATGCGGGAGTACCTCCTGTTATAATTCCAAATTTTGATATCGAATCACAAAGTATTTATAAGTTCGGTAAGAACTGCTGAGAAAGGAAAGAGTAAATTATGGATATTATGGATCTCGCATCAAAAGGTATAGTTGCAATAACAAAATCATTCGGTAAAAAGGTTTGCAAAAAAGAAACTGCACCTGAAATTGAAAAGGTTGTTCCCACTGTTATCAGCGGAAACGGATACAGAGCAGGTTTTGCGACCGATGAAATTATGCCTGACCTCGAAAGCGGAAAAACATACTGGATTGCAGGCCACGGTTCAGGTCACAAAATGGAAGGCGTGCTCACACCTGTTTACATAAGCGCAGTGTGGATTGACTGCGGCAACGAGGAGGGTATGCTCTGGCTCGGAGCTGATATTGTCGGTATGACAAGAGTTGAAGTTAACAAAATCCGTTCAATGATTATGGCATCACCTGAAATCAAGGGATGCAAGTGCATTAATTTCAGCTGCACACACAGCCATTCGGGTATTGATACTCTCGGTTACTGGGGCAAGCCTAATCTTGTCAGCATTCCCTCAGACGGTAAAGACCCCGAGTATATGGAAATGCTGATGAACAAGGCTGTTAAGGTTGCGGAAGAAGCATACGCCGCAAGAAAAAGCGGTAAGCTTTACATCGGCGATATTAAAATTGAAGACGGTCTTTATACTCGCAGAGGCTTCCTCGATAAACACGAAATTCTCACAAGATTCCGTTTTGTTCCCGAGGACGGCAGTGCAGAAACATGGATTATGAATTTCGGAGCACATCCCAATTCTCTCGGCGGTTCAAACCGTATGCTCAGCGGTGAATATCCTTATTTTATGAGAGAACAGATCAAAGCGGAAAAAGGCGCAAATGTGCTTTTCGGCATCGGTGCAATAGGCGCAATGGATGCTGCTGAACTTGACGAAAAAGATAATGTTAACTGCATAAAGCTTCAGGCAAAAATGATTGCAGATGCCGCGGTTAAAATTGATAACGACAAAGAGCTTCCTGCAGAAATGAAGATTATGCAGCAGCCCTTCTATCTGCCCGTAGGAAACTATGTTCTTACTCTGCTTGCAATGCGCCATGTAATGAGCTTCAAGGCATATCCCAGCAAAGAAAGTGATATCGGCATCGCGATGATGACGGAACTTACTTATATGTCAATCGGCGGAAAGAAAGTTCTTCTCCTTCCCGGTGAGAGCTTTGTTTCAACTGTATACGGCGGATATAAATCGGCGGAAACTTCTCCCACAGGCAAGGGAGGAGAAATCAACCCCACTCCTCTTGCTGAAATTGCAGGTGAGCCTGAAATGGTTGTTTTCGGCGTTTCAAACGATATGACAGGTTATGTTGTTCCTCCCAACGATTTCATCCTTAACCCCACACAGCCTTATCTTAACGGCTATAAGGATAAGTTTGACCTTAACCATTATCACGAAACAAATTCAATGGGTATCGGCGCACAGAAGGTTATTGCTGATACTTTTGCGGATATGGTAAGCAGATTCTAAATGCTTGCTGCTGTATATTCTGCTGTAATTCTTGTTGCCACAACTCTCGGTGCCTTTGTGGGTTTGGGCGGGGGAGTTATAATAAAACCGATTCTGGATTTTATAGGCGCAGAACCCCGTATGCAGGTTGATTTTCTTTCCTCAATGGCGGTTTTTACCATGTCTGTTGTTTCAACTTTGCGTTACATAAAGAACAAGGTTGAATTCAGAAAAGATATTATTTTATTTATTTCCGCAGGATCCATAGCAGGTGGATGGCTGGGCAGTAAAACAATGGATTTGCTCAGTTCTGCCATTCCCCAGGAAAATGTCAGGTGCGTTCAGGCGTTTGTGCTTGCGGCTTTGCTTGCGGCAGTTTGCTTTTATGTCAGCAAAGAACGAAAATCGTTCCATATTAAAAATAATGCCGCCATTCTGCTGGTAGGTCTGATGCTCGGTTTTTTTGCATCATTCCTCGGCATAGGCGGCGGTCCCATTAATGTTGCAGTGCTTGCTTTTTTCTTTTCGCTCAGTGTTAAAGAGTCGGCTGTATATTCCGTTGCAATTATTTTCTTTTCGCAGCTTTCAAAGCTTGCAACAATGTTTATGTCAACGGGAATTGAGCCGTATGCACATCAATGGAAAACACTGATTTTAATTCTGCCCGCGGCAATACTCGGCGGAATTATCGGTTCCAAATTCAACCGTAAGTTTGACGATAAGTTTATCCGAAAAGTTTTTTCGGCGGTTATGCTTCTGCTTGTGGTGCTGAATATTTATAACGGAATTAATTATCTTTAAAAATGTTAAATCCCCCTGAATGAATTTTCAGGGGGATTTGTTATTTTATTCG
>CALFPM010000182.1 GCA_937919155.1 uncultured Clostridia bacterium | reverse complement strand
TTTCGTCAATAAGGATAACTTCGTCGTTGTTGTAGCCGAACTCGAACTTGATATCCCAAAGGTCAAGACCGATTGACTTGAGGTCATCAGCAACAATCTTTGTGATTGCAAGAGTCTGAGCCTTCATGCTTTCAAACATTTCGGGGCTCATGATGCCGAGAGCTGCAAGGCCTTCGCCTGTTACAAGAGGATCGCCGAGAGCGTCATTCTTGAATGTGCACTCAACATAGCCGCCCTCAAGAACTGTGCCGTCTGCAATATATTCGCCGTATCTGCGGATGAAGCTGCCTGTTGCAACAAGGCGGCAGATAACTTCAAGACCGTGACCGAACACCTTGCCGGGAAGAACTTCCATTGTTGCGTCATCAAGATTTGCGCTCACATAGTGAGTCTTGATACCTGCATTCTTGAGAAGCTCGAAATAGTGAATTGATGTTTCAAGGTTTGCCTTGCCGATGCCTTCGATTGTGAGACCGACTGTGTTCTCGCCGGGATCAAAAACGCCGTCTTTGCCTGTGCAGTCGTCCTTGAACTTAAGCATTACGTTGCCGTTATCAAGTGAGTAAACGTCCTTGGTTTTGCCTTCGTAAATCTTTTTCATAGTTGCAACACTCCTTTTGTTTTAAAAACAACTTTACTTTATCACAATTTTTTGAATTTGTATAGATTTTTTTATGAATTTTTTCTTGTGTTGTTTATTTTTTTTACATGTCACAAAAATGGCTCTTTTTTGCAGTCAGTATATATAAAAAATAACAATGGCTTTTATCATATATTAAGGAAAGATTTGAAGTCCGCAATATACTTCTGAGCGGCAACACCGTCACTGCTTTCTGCAAAAATTCTGAGCAAAGGCTCTGTACCTGAAAAACGGCAGATAACAAAACTGTCATCTTCAAAGCAGACTTTGCATCCGTCCTCATAATTTACCTTTTTGATTTCGATTCCGAATTCAGGAAGCTTCTTTTCAACCATGAGAATGTTGTTGATTTCGGATTTGCGCTCAGGAGCAAAAACCAGATTATCTTCAACCATTGTGTGTTTGCCGTAAACGCTTTCCAGCTCGTCCACAAGTTCTGTGGGTGACTTGCCTGTCACACTCACCATCTCGGCAAAAAGAGATGCAGCATAAACAGAATCCTTGCCGTGAATATGTCCTCTTACGGTAAGTCCGCCCGAGGATTCACCGCCGAGAACGGCATCCTCCTCATCAATTTTTGATGAAATATACTTGAATCCAACGGGAACCTCATAGCATTTTTCGCCGAAGCTTTCCGCAATTTTATCAAGCATATGAGTTGTTGCAAGATTGCGCACAACGCCGCCTTTCCATCCCTTGTACTTCACAAGATAGTAGTAAAGCATGCAAAGAATTTCATTGGCATTTATGTATCTGCCGTTTTTGTCAACAATACCCAGTCTGTCACCGTCACCGTCCATCGCTATGCCGAAATCGTAGCCGCCTCTGATAACCATATTGCTGAGATTTGCAAGAGTTTTTTCACTGGGAGCAGGCATCTGACCGCCGAAATAAGCGTCCTTATTGAGATTTATGGTGTCAACAGTGCAGCGTGCAGTGTGAAGAATAACCTGCAGAGGATAAGCACCCGAACCGTGCATAGTATCAAAAAGCACACGCAAGCCTCTGTCGCGCAGAGCCTTCATGTCAAGCAAATCAATAATATCGTCAATAAATTTATTGAACGGATTCTGCAGATATATTATTTTACCTTCATCAACAGCATCGTTAAAATCGGCAAAATCAACTGTTGTTGTTTTTTCAATAAGCTGTTCTAATTTTTCCGTAACCTCAAGAGGCGCATCCCTGCCCTCATCAACAAAGAGCTTTATGCCGTTATAGCTTGAAGGATTGTGGCTTGCAGTAATTTCAATTCCGTAGTGAAGACCTTTATCTTTAACGGTGTGCATAATGAGAGGAGTGGGCGCGGAACGGTTGAGGAACCAGACCTCAATTCCGCCTGCAGCAAGCACCTCAGCAACCCATTTTGCCGCACTTTCCGACAAAAATCTTCGGTCATAACCGATAACAATCGGTTTGCCCGTTTTGTTTTCTTCTTTTGCAAGTGCAAGAATACCCGCCGCAACAAGACGGATATTGTCACAAATAAAATCATAGCCGATTACGGCTCTCCAGCCGCCGGTACCGAATTTAATCATTTTTTGTCCCTCCGTTTTTACACTTCTTTTATCATTTTAGCACATCATTAAATAAGTATGTTACAAATATAGCCGTTATATTTATGATTTCGGGCCATTTTTTGTTGAATTTTTTTATAACAAGAGTTATAATCGAAACGAGGTGAAAATTATGGAATATTTCAGAACCGAGCTCGACAGACCGCTGACCATTGACGGGATTTACACAATCCACTATTTTGAATACACCAAAGATTTTGCATATTCGGGTGAACTCCATGATTTCTGGGAGATTGTTTATGCAGATAAAAAGAGTGTTGTTATAACCGCAGGTTCAAAAGAAATGACACTTAAAGCAGGTCAGATGTATATTCACAAGCCCAACGAATTCCATAAAATCCGATGTGACGGTACAAGTGCCGCCAACTCGGTTATTTTGTCTTTTGACTGTTCCTGCACCGAACTTATGAGCATAGCAGGCACGGTAATCACCTGCACAAACAGTGAAAGAGAGCTTATGGGGCGCATAATAGAAGAGGCTTCCGATGCTTTTTCCACACCTTTGGGAACGCCCTATACAAGCGTGCTGGAAAAATCGGAAAGCGGAAGATTCGGCTGCGAACAACTTGTTCAGCTTTATATGGAACAGCTTCTCATAAGCCTTATCCGCGGAAACAGACGCACTGTGGAAATAAAAAAAGCAGACAGCGGAACACTTCTGCTCCGTATCTGCGATTATCTTGAGAACAATGTCGAAAAAAAGCTGACATTCGATGATATTCAAAAAGAATTCAACGCCTCTGCTTCGGTTATAAAGCGACTTTTCCAGAACAATATGAGCTGCGGCATAATGGAACATTTCACCCGTCTGAAAATTGACGAAGCCAAACGAATGATAAGAGAAAATGAATATAATTTCACCGAAATATCGGAAAAACTCGGCTTTAACACCCCTCAGTATTTCACCGCAGTTTTCCGCAGACTTTCGGGAATGTCACCATCAGAATACGCTTATTCCGTCAAATCAAAATTCACTAAAGAATAACCTCGACCTCTTTGTCAACCGTCATCGAATCGGGAGTTATCACACAATCCACAGCAAGAATTTTCACGCCTTTTTCAGCTGCGTTTCTCAGGGCTTGTCCGAACTCGGGATGCATTTTATCATTGGGTGTGAAGTATTTTATTCCTTTCATCTGAATAACGAAAAGAATGTATGCTTCATATCCGTTTTCAATGCAGGAAATCAGCTCGTTTATGTGCTTCACTCCCCTTTCGGTCGGTGCATCGGGGAACATCACAACTCCGTTTTTCTCAAGGGTGACACCTTTCACTTCAAGGAAAATTTTGCGGTCACCGTCCTCTATATAGAAATCGAAACGGGATTTACCGAAGGTTTTTTCACGCATAATAACCGCGTTTTCCGAAAAAACACCGCCTTTTTTCAGCCATTCGCTTGCCGCCGCATTGGGAATCTGAGAATCCATATTCACAAGCATTATTCCATTGCCCGTTTGCTTTTCAACGGCAATAAGGTCATATTTTGTTTTTCTTGCAGGATTATCGGATATTTCAAGATAAACCTTTGCATCGGGCACAAGAAGCTCTCTGCATCTGCCCGTATTTTTCACATGAACGGTCTGTATTTCGCCATCAACCTCAACCTGAGCTATGAATCTGTTGTGGCGGCTCAGAAATCTGCCGTGTGTAACTTTTCCGTATTTCAATCTTATACACCTCACCGTCAAGGATAAAATAAAATGAAATTTATGTCAATGCCTCAATTATAATGTTGATTATTCAAAATGTTTGTGTTATTATTTACAATAGATAAAATTATATCATAATACCGAAAGGACTTGAAAATATGGCTAAATATCTTATCGTTAATGCAGACGACTACGGAATGTGCAACGCCGCTAACCAGGCGGTTGCAGAACTTTTTGAAGGCGGTTTCCTTAAATCCGCAACAGTAATGATTCCCTGTCCCACAGCAAAGGATGCCGTTGATTTCTCAATCGCTCACCCCGAATACGCAATCGGCGTTCACCTCACAATGACAAGCGAATGGGGCAAATACCGCTGGAAGCCTCTCACAAACGGCAAGTCACTTATTGACGAAGAAGGCTTTATGTGGCACGAAAGCGACCAGGTTGAAAAGAACGCTACATATGAAGACCTTGAGGCTGAAATCCGCGCACAGATTGACCTTGCTCACAGCTGGGGCATGAAGCCTTCACACACAGATAACCACATGGGTTCACTTTACGGACACTACACAGGCAGACTTGGTCTTGCAAAGATGACTCTCCGCGTTTGCGGTGAATACGGCTATGCATACCGTCTTTACACAAAGCACGACAAGAGAATCTGTCCCAACGGCACACCTTATTTCCTCTATGCCGCAATCACGCTTCTCTCAAAGAAGTGGGGCAAGAAATATAACGTAGTTATCCCCGATTATCTTCTCTTCCCTGATTGGAATGACGATATGCGCGTAAGCTACGAGGTATACAGAGATACAATCCTCAAAATCTGGACAGATATTCCCGAAGACGGTGTTACCGAAACATTCATCCATCCCTCTGTTGAAAGTGACGAACTCAAGGGCATCACAGGCAGATGGCAGGACAGAGTATGGGAGTATCAGCTCATGAAAGACCCCTACACCCACAAGTATCTTAAGGACCACGGCGTTGAGCTTATCAGCTACAGAGAGCTCATCAAAATGAAGGGCGGCAAGGTGATGGGTTAAGCCCTGCCCCGAGGAGGAATTGCTGTTATGGACGGCAAATATGTTTTTATAAGCTACAGTTCAAAAGACTTTGAACAGGCAACATGGATAAAAAACACACTTGAAAGCAATGGAATCCCCTGCTGGATGGATAAGAAATCAATACATGGCGGTCAAGACTTTTCAAAAGAAATCCCCGAGGCCATAAAAGGATGTTCCGCATTTGTGCTTATTCTCACCAGAAATTCACAGGAGGCACATTGGGTTCAAGAAGAAATATTAGCAGCAAGAGATGGCAAAAAAAGAATTTTACCCTTTGTTCTTGACGCCGAAACATTGAATGGTTCTATCCCGTTCGGTTTCAGAACAATTCAAATGTACAACGCAACGGAAAAGCCCGAAAAAGAAATAGAAAATTTAATCAGGGACATAAAGGAAGAATTCAACGCCCCTGCGGAAAAGGTTAAAATCCGCAAAAAAATGCCAAAATCGAAAAACAACGGCGAAAAGAAGAAAATGAAGCTTTGGAAAAAGCTGGTAATCGGTTTCATTATTCTTATCGCATTGACAAGTTGCCTGGAATTGCTTGCGGATAAGCTCATTTCTTACACTGAAGGAGACACGACTCAATCCGATATCAAATCCGATATAGTCAATGACACCACAAAGAACAGTCTTCAGGGCTTGTTGAACAATAACGAAGAAGAAACTTCAGATTCCGTTGAAGGAATTTTAAACAATCTCACTTTTGAGCTTGACGGAGTTACATATTCTCTGCCTTGTGATTTTTCGGAGCTTTATGCAAACGGCTGGGAGCCTCAGACTTATAATTCAATCAATGAAACAATTTATCGCTCCAGCAATATTTTAATCCGAAAGAATGATAGCTTCGTGTATATCGTCGCATATACATCCGAGCCATGTGAATTAATAAACAGCAAAGTCGGCTGTATTTCATATGAACCCGATTGTAATGTTTCTTTCTCCGTTAACGGAAAAATAAAACCGGGTTCACATTATGATGAACTTGTTGCAGAATTTGGAACTCCAGAGAAACTCGGTCGAGATGATATTGATATGGGTCTTGATTACGATGAATTTGGATACATTTATGACTATGAGCGAAGAATTTCTTTCAAATTTTATAAAGATACCTCAAGGTGCTATGAAATTGAATTAAAAAACTTTATTTACGAAAAAGAATATTAACAGCAAACGCCCGCGGTTATGCACCGTGGGCGTTATTTTTTATGCAAGAAGCACATCTGAAACAAGCATTACGCAAAAGCCTGCAAGCAGAGCATATGTTGCGCCTGTTTCACTGCCGTGGGAGTGGGTTTCGGGTATCATTTCATCGCTGATGACATAAAGCATGGTTCCTCCTGCAAAGGCAAGCGCAAAAGGCAGAACCGCCGATGCCAGGCTCACCGCAAAATAACCCAGCAGAGTTCCCGCCACTTCAATGAGTCCCGTTGCCATTGCACACAGGAAAGTTCTTTTCGGCGTTATGCCTGCCGCAAGCATGGGCCCGATGATAACCATACCCTCGGGAATATTCTGCAGGGCAATACCGCCTGCAATCAGGAAGGCTTCCGATGTGTTGCCCGAACCGAAGCCTACACCTGCCGCGATGCCCTCGGGCAGATTATGAATGGCAATGGCGGTTACAAAAAGCAGAACCTTGTCAAGCTTCTCGCCGCCGCGTCCTTCCTTTTCTCCGCCAACAAATTTATGCATATGAGGCACAAGCTTATCAATAAGATTAAGACACACCGCGCCTGTGAATATGCCTGCCACAGTGATAATCAGACCGTATTTTCCTCCGTATTCAACAGACGGAACTATAAGACCCAGCACCGCCGCCGCAAGCATAACTCCCGCCGCAAAAGCAAGAACTATGTCGCTGAATTTATGTGATATCTTTTTGAACACAAAACCTGCAACAGAGCCGATTACGGTTGCGCCGCCAACACCCAGAGCAGTCAAAAGCACCATTTCCATAGGCATCCTCCTTTTTGTTTTATTTTAAACCGTTGTCCCGTAAAAATCAAGACGGTTCAGTTCATAATATGCGCAGATATTCCGATATGACAAAACCCCGGATTTCTCCGGGGTTCTTATTAATATTCTTCTGCCGAATCTTCGGTTTCTTCGTAGTATTCCGTGGTTTCCTCTTCATAATAGCCGCTGTCTTCGCCGTAATCAGAGGTTTCTTCATCGGTGGTTTCGTCATTTCCGAAGAAAGAAGGCATTGTGAAAGTGGGCACCGTTATTTCGGGTCTGGTGTAACCTGTATCAGGCCAATCAAAAATATTCCGGCGGGTTGTACTTTCTTCATCGTCATAATAATAACGGGTTTCGTCTTGATTTTCCGTCTCATAATCACTGTCCACTCGGTTTGTTCCCTTTGCAAAATCTATTGCGGAAACATGAGTTGCAGGGTCAATTTCGATGTTTGTCTGACCGTAAAGCGCAAGCTGAAGTTCCCTTGCCGCCTTGATATAGTCAACAATCCACACATCAAGATAACCTGTATAAGTGCGGAATCCGCTGACGCCGTAACGAAGTTCTTCAGACGGCTCAACCATACTCACAATATTATATTTAAGCCAGCCTTCCGTCAGCGCCTGAGTGCCGAGAGAAAGAATCTCGCTGGTTTTGATGTTGGTTGTAACATACGGAAGGAAGGTTTCAATTGCATAGTTAAGGTCGCTGAGAGAGGATGCCTTCACATTTCTGATAACAGAGCTGATAAGCTCCCTCTGCCTTCTTGTTCTTTCAACCTCACTGTCAAGCTTTCTTATTCTCGCATAGATAAGAGCCTGTTCGCCGTTAAGATGAACGCTTTCACCGCTTGTGAATCCCTTGACTCTTGTGGTGCGGTTCATAAATTTTGCCTCTGCTTCCGTGATGGGAACAGAAACTCCGCCGAGAGCATCAATCGCCGCCTTGAAGGACTGATAATTAATCGAAACATACTTATCAATCTTGACTTTATAGTTATTCGAAAGAACTTCCATCAGCGATGCCGCACCGCCCCAACCATATGAATGGTTGGTTTTGCAGTAACGCTCGCTGCCGTTGATGTCCATATATGTGTATGAATCTCGCAGGAATGACGAAATGGTTATCGTTTTTGTTTTTGTGTTTACGGAAACAAGCATCGTTGAGTCGGAACGGTGAGAGCCGTCCTCATCATCCTCGCCGATAAGCAAAATGTTGATAACCTTTTTGCTGTAAATCTTCTCACCGCCGTTGGTTGCCCATGACTTGAGCCATTCTTTGATTGAATTGGCATCCGCAATGTCAGAAATTGTGTTGAAAGAAAGATTTTCATCCATTTCCTCAACAGCAAAAGTCGCGTTGGGATCACCGAAGCGTCCGTCACTCTGGTTGATAAGACCGATAAGCTTTCTCAGATATGCACCGCCCGCCGCCGAAACAACAAGGACAATGCAGATAAAAACGCTGAGAAACGCCTTGAGATTTCTTTTCTGATTTCTCAGAAAGAAAGGCTTTATCTTGAAGTTCCAAAAAAACTTTATTTTATTTTTAAAACCTTTGGGCGTGCTGTAGCTTGAAATATCCTCAAATCCGCCCGATTTTCTTTGCCTTTTGTCGCTCAAAAAATCACCTACAAAATTTTTACGTCTTTAAATTGGTATTATAACACATATTTCTGCAAAAGTTAACATCATATGCAAAATTTGTTTGGAAATTTTTTAATAATTATATCTTTTCCAAAAAAGCGGCATTCACCCATCCGTGCACACCCGAATACTCAACATATGCCCATCCCTTTACGGATTTGAGCACGGTCACATCGGTTCGGTTCGGAATTCTGGCAAGAGACTGCGAAGATTTATCTGCCTTTTCGCGGATATTCAGCACACCGCCGTTGGTCTTTACCCTGTAATTGCCCGGAACAAGAGGTTCTGCATCCGCAATCACATCAATGTTGCGATAAACCTTGCCGCCTTTGAGCTCCTCGCCGTATGCATCATACATTTCACTGACGGTTACAAGCTTAAACCCTTTCTCTGTGAGTGCAGGCACAATAATTTCGCAAAGGTCGGCGGTGAAGCCGTAAATATCGTGCATAAGCACAATATCGCCTCTTGCAGCATTATTAACAACCTCATCCGCTATTTTTTTGAGGTCAGCTTCGCGCTGCTTGTCTGTTCTGTCTTCGTTGGAGGCGTCCTTATATTTCCAATCAAGAGTGTCCACATTCCACTGAATCAGAGGCATACCGATTTTTTCTTCCACGCCATCAAAATTTCCGCCCGGCGCTCTGAAAACCCTGACATCAATGTCCGCAAGTTCTTTGAGAAGCTTATTGGGTGTGTCAACCTGATTCCTGATTTCCGAATTGCTGCATTTCATCAGATTTTTATGGCTTTGAGAATGATTTCCTATTTCGCATCCCATTGAGTGTGCGCGCTTGATTGTTGAAATATTTTTTTCAATATTGTAACCCACAACAAAAAAAGTTGCGGTGCTGTTGTTTTTCTCAAGCACATCAAGAATTCGGTTTGTTGACTTTGCTGAAGGCCCGTCATCAAAAGTCAGCGCAATCAGATTATCCTTTGTTGTGTATTTTGATGCAGGCTTTGATTCTTCCTGAGAAGATTCTGTTGTCAGATTTTCTGTGGTTTCCTGTTCTGTGCCCGGTGTTTTTTCTGCGCAGGAACTGAGAAACAACAGTCCGCACAGGGAAAAAACTGCAACCGTGACAAATAATCTTTTTCTTTTCATCCATATTCCCCCGATATCTTGCTATTATATATTATATATTCTGTTTGTCAACTTTATTTTACAAAAAAGAAAAATAATCCATTTTACAAATTTTTTACAATTCTGTAATTTTTTGAAGAAAAAAGGCTGCTCCCCGAGGGGAACAGCCTTAAATTTAAAATCAGATAAACTTGATTGTGAGAATCTTCTTGCCTGTAATTTCGAACTCAGCAAAGCCGTCTTTGTCAACGGTGAGAGTTTCGCCGTCAAGCTCTTCGAGAGTAACAAGCTTGATTTCCTTCCAGGGTTTGCCTGAATATGCAGGAAGTTCAAACTCTGCAACCTGTCTTTCAACAGGTGACTGTGCCTTCTCGATGGGAGCTATGCCGCCGTTGAGTCTGATTGCATTCTTGATTGCCTTGTCTGAGGGATTGAAAAGTCTGACAATGTAGCCTTCGCCGTCTTCGCTCTTTTTGATTGCGCTGACATTGAGGTTTTCATCCTTAAGCTCAAGGAAAGCGTGAGTGAGAGGATTCTTGCCGTGTGCGGTAGGTGCAAGCTGACCTGCTGTGAGATAGAGGTTGAAGCGCTCGCTCTCCTGCCATACATTACCTTCTTCCCAGTCGCCTCTGTGGGGCATAAATGCATAACGGAATGTGTTGATGCCGATGCACTGTGAGCCCTTATCCCAATCGCTGTAATTCTGCATATCTGCAGTAACGCATATGCGCAGAGGATATGCACGGATAAGTGAAAGATAAAGAGTGTTGAACTCATCATCAGCTGCTTCGTATGCCTTAAGACCTGTGTTGAGCAGAGCAGCACCGTTAACGCCGTCTGTAAGGTCAACGAATGAATTCATGGGATGCTCTGTCATGGGAATTTCGTCATAAAGTGAGTAATCAGGCATTGCTACGGGGCGCTTGACAACGTCAAACTGACCCTGTGCATATGAGAACTCAGACTTGATGTTGGTGGGGAAGCCTACCTGCAGGTAGTGGTCCTCGCAACGGTTGTTGATTGTTGTTTCAATTTCA
>CALFPM010000181.1 GCA_937919155.1 uncultured Clostridia bacterium | reverse complement strand
ATCTTCTCTTCTGGCTCAGCGGTGACATCAACGGTGCAAAGGAATACCTTGAACTCTTCTGCAAGAAGAGCAACACCGCAATGCAGTATGTTCAGAAGTGGATGCCCATCGTTGCAGCTTCACAGTCGGTTAAGGGCAACGAAAAAGAAAGAGAATTCCTTCTTTCATGGGCAAACGTTGTAGATTACGAATAATAAAGCAAGGGAGATAAATACAATGAAAATCACAGTTTGTATCGGTTCATCATGCCATATCAAAGGTTCAAGACAGGTTGTTGAACAGCTTCAGTATCTCATCAGCGAAAATAAGCTCGGCGATAAGGTTGAGCTCGGCGGCACTTTCTGCATGGGCAAATGCCAGCAGGGTGTGTGCGTTACCGTTGACGATAATTTCTTCTCGGTAACTCCCGAAACAGTAGACGAATTCTTCTCAAAAGAAGTTATTGCGAAGGTGTAAAATATGGTGATTGTTCAGGTTTGCGTCGGCAGTTCATGCCACCTGAAGGGTTCACCCGAAATTGTTGAGCTCCTTCAGAAAGCCGTTGAAGAACATCATCTTGAAGACGAAGTTACACTTGCCGGAAGCTTTTGCATCGGCAAGTGTAATCGCGTTGGTGTAACCATTCAGGTCAATGATGATATTCACGTCGGCATAACAAAAGAGAATTTCAAAGAATTTTTCAACGAAAATATTTTGTCAGCAGTTGAAGGGAAGTAATATTTTATGAATTGCCTTACTCTTAAAAAATCAAACTGCAAAAACTGTTATAAATGCATCCGCCATTGCCCGGTCAAAGCTATCCGCTTTTCGGGCAATCAGGCGCATATTATAGGCAATGAGTGCATTCTCTGCGGTCAGTGCTTTGTTGTTTGTCCGCAGAATGCAAAGGAAATTGTGAATGAGGTTGAAAAGGCAAAGGTGCTTATCCAGAGCGGCGACCCCGTTGTTGTGAGCCTTGCACCTTCGTTCATTGCAAACTATGACGGTGCGGGTATCAATTCGATGCGTTCGGCGCTTCAGAAGCTCGGCTTCTTTGATGTTGAAGAAACTGCAATCGGTGCAACAATCGTCAAAAACGAATATGAAAGAATTCTGGCAGAGGAAGAAAGAGACGTTATCATTTCATCCTGCTGTCATTCAATAAATCTGCTTATCCAGAAGCATTATCCTGCCGCGCTCGCATATCTTGCAGACGTTATGTCACCTATGCAGGCACACTGTCAGGATATCAAGAAGCGCATTCCCAA
>CALFPM010000180.1 GCA_937919155.1 uncultured Clostridia bacterium | reverse complement strand
TGGGCATACAAAGAGTACGTCCGTAAGCTCGGCAGAACTCACGCTACAATGCTTCGCCTTATGGAGCAGTACCCCGACTTCATCTTCTCACAGAGCACAGCTCCCACATACATCGAGATGGAGAAGAACTACCCCGAAATGTTCGAGCAGGTCAAGAAGCGCATTGCAGAAGGCAGATGGGAATACATCGGCGCAATGTGGGTTGAGCCTGACTGTAACCTTATTTCAGGTGAGTCCTTTGTCCGTCAGCTTCTTCACGGCGTAAGATACGCTGAAAAGACATTCGGCATCACACCCAAAACCTGCTGGGTACCCGACGTATTCGGTAACGGCTACGCAATGCCCCAGATTCTCAAGAAGGCAGGCGTTGAATATTTCGTAACTCACAAGATGGGTATCTGGAATGACACCAACCCCTGGCAGTACAACACATTCTGGTGGGAAGGTCCCGACGGCTCAAAGGTATTCTCTATTGTTCCTCCCACTCACTTTATCGGTACTGTTGAAGCAGACTCCCTTAAAATGAACTGGAAGAAATATACAGATAAGGAAACAATCGGCGAATCAATGTATTGCTACGGTTGGGGCGACGGCGGCGGCGGTGTTGACACCGAAATGCTCGAATATGCAAAGCGTTATAAGAGCTTCCCCGGTCTTCCCGAAACAAAGCCCAGCAAGATTGAAGATTCACTTGCAAGAATGAAGGCAAACGCAACAGAAACAAACATCCCCACCTGGAAAGACGAGCTTTACCTTGAAGAGCACAGAGGTGTTCACACCACAAAGGCTCTCCTCAAGAAACTTAACAGATACAGCGAAAACCTCTACCGTCAGGCAGAAATCTTCGCATCAATCGCAATGCAGTACGGTTATGAGTATCCTCTTGAGAAGCTCAACGAAGGCTGGCAGATGATTCTCACAAACCAGTTCCACGATTCACTTCCCGGCTCACACATCACCGAAGTATTCGGCGACCTTTGCGCTATCTATGATAACATCATCGCAATCGGTGAATCAGTTCGTGACGGCGCTCTCAATGCTATCGCAGGCAACATCAGCGGCGAAGCAAAGTACGGCAAGCCTTTCGCACTCTTCAATTCACTTGGCACTGCAACAACATCAAAGGTTGAACTTCCCTACAAGGATGTTGAAATCTACGATGCAGAGGGCAACAAGGTTCCCGTTCAGGCATACACAAAGCTTGACGGCACAAAGGTTCTCATCTTTGTTGCAAAGGATGTTCCCGCAGTCGGCTACAAAGTATACTACACCAAGGATGCTGCTGTTCCCGCTGCAAAGGCAGTTGAAAGCGCAGACATCGAAAACGCAAACTTCAGCCTTAAGTTTGACTCAGCCGCAGAGCTTGTTTCAATCTATGACAAGAAGAACGGCAGAGAAGTTCTTGAAGGCAAAGGTAACGTATTCCGCATTTACGAAGACCTTCCCGGCAAGTACGATGCATGGGATATCGTTGCAACATACACAGACCGTCAGTTTGACACAGAAGCAGGCAAGGTTGAGAGCGTTATCAGCGGCGATGTATTCACCTGCGTAACAATCTCAAAGAATATTATGAAGTCTGTTCTCAAGCAGAACATCATTCTTTACAATGACCTTGACAGAATCGACTTTGACACATTCATCAGCTGGCACGAGCAGGAGAAGCTCCTCAAGGTTGGCTTTGATGTTGATATCAAGGCTCAGAAGTTCACAAGAGATATTGCTTATGCAACAATCGAAAGCTCCAACTACCGCCACAATCCCTATGATAAGGCAAAGTTTGAGGTTTCCGCTCACAACTTCATCGATATGTCAGAGGAAGGCTACGGTCTTTCAATCCTCAATGACTGCAAGTACGGCTACGAGGTTGACGGCCAGAGAATGATTATCACTCTCCTCAAGGCTCCCATGAACCCCGACCCCAAGTCAGACAGAGGTGACCACTACTTCACATATTCACTCTATCCCCATACAGGCGGCTGGAAGGATGCAGAGACACTCGTAAGAGGTCTTGAAATCAACAATCCCATGCTTCCCGTTGAACTTGCAGACGGTGCAAAGGGTGCAGAGAGTGCATCATTCATCAGCGTTGACGGCAAGAACGTTACTCTTGAAGCTGTCAAGAAGTGCGAGGATGAGGATGCTTACATCGTTCGTTTTGTTGAAAAATCAGGCAGAAGAACAAAGGTTAACGTTCAGTTCTTTGCTGAAATCGCAAGCGTTGCAGAGTGTAACCTCCTTGAGCGTGAGGACGTTGCAGCTGATATCGCAAGCGGCAGCACAATGAGCTTTGAAATCAATCCCTTTGAAATCAAGTGCTACAAAGTTAAGGTAAAATAACTAAATGAATAAGACCTCCGAGGGAAATCCTTCGGAGGTCTTTTGTCATTTATTAAAGAATCTTCAATGCGCCTGTGGGGCAAACCTCTGCACACTTGCGGCAATCCTTACAAACGGCAATTCTGTCTGAATTCTCAAATTCGGGTTTGATAACCGTTTTGAAGCCTCTGCCCACAAGACCGAGGATGCTCTCCCCTGCAACTTCCTTGCATGCACGCACGCACATATTGCAGAGCATACATTTGCCCTGGTCACGCTCGATTACGGCAAGCCTTGTTTCCTTGAAGCTTTCGTGCATTTCGCCCGCAAGCCTTGCAGGCTCAATGGGGTCAAAGTTTGCATATTTTATGAGGCGGCAATCCTTGAAGTCGTGACAGCCGCACTCAAGGCAGCGCTTTGCTTCGTTTCTTGCCTGCTCCTCGGTGAAACCGTTGAGCACAGCGTCAAAATTATGCTTTCTGTATTCGGGGTCTTTAACCGACATAACTGCTCTTGCAATCTTCTCGCGGTCTGCAAGCATTTCCGCAGTAACCTTACGCTCTGAATAATAGGGCTTGGGGAAATCCATAGGCATGCCGAGAAGATATGCATTGATTGCTCTTGCGGCAACATTTGCTTCGGCAATGGCATCAATTGCAATTGATGCGCCGTTATTGGTAGCGTCACCTGCGGCAAACACGCCTTCAATATCGGTCAGGCAGGTTGCCTCATCAGCCTGAATTGTGCCCCAACCCGTTGTGCCGATTGCTTCAAGACCCGAGGGTGCATATTTCTGACCGATAGCGGAAATAACTGTATCAACATCAAGAGTTTTAAATGCTCCCTCAACGGGCACGGGCTTTCTTCTGCCCGATGCATCAGGCTCGCCGAGTTCCATAATCTGGAGCTTAACGGCTTTGACCTTGCCGTTTTCGCCGATGATTTCATCGGGATTTGTGAGGAAAAGGAATTCAACGCCTTCTTCGATTGCTTCTTCGATTTCAATATCTTCAGCAGGAGCTTCCGCTCTTGTTCTGCGGTAGATTACATAAACATTTTCTGCGCCGCATCTTACGGCCGTGCGGCAGGCATCCATCGCGGTGTTACCGCCGCCGACAACGGCAACATTCTTGCCGATTTCGGGGATATTGCCCATATTGACTTCACGCAGGAAATCAATGCCGCTGAGCACGCCGTCAAGCTCTTCTCCCTTGCATCGCATACTGCTGCCTTTCCACGCACCTACGGTTACAAGCACCGCATCTGCGCCGCCCTTGATTTCGTCAAATGAAATATCCTTGCCGACCTTGACGTTTATTTTTATTTCAACGCCAAGCTTTTCAATAGCCGCAACTTCCTTTGCAAGCACAGCCTTGGGAAGTCTGTATTCGGGAATGCCGTAGCGGAGCATACCGCCTGCCTCGGGCATTGCTTCATAAATCGTCACATCGTGACCTGAAAGACGGAGATAATAAGCCGCCGTCAGACCTGCAGGACCGCCGCCGATAATTGCAACCTTTTTGCCCGTTGCTTCTTCGCAAACTGCGGTGTAGGGGTCATCGGATGCAAGGTCGTTATCCGCCGCAAAAGCTTTAAGATAAGCAACCGAAAGAGGCTCTTCAACAAGCCTTCTGCGGCAATGGGATTCGCAGGGATGGGGGCAGACTCTGCCGATTGATGCAGGAATGGGAATTTTCTCCTTGATAATTCTCACTGCTTCTCTGTCATCGCCGTTGGCAATTGCCTTGAGATAGCCCTGAATATCGGTGTGTGCAGGGCAGTTAAGCGAGCAGGGAGCAACGCAGTCACCCTCATGGTCACTCATAATGAGTTCAAGCGCAATTTTTCTTGCTTTTTTAACACGGGGAGTTTCTGTGCTGAGCACCATTCCGTCTGCGGCAACGGTTGCACAGGCTCTCATAAGCTTGGGCATGCCTTCACCCTCAACAAGGCAAAGACCGCAGGCACCGTAAAGCTTGAGCTGACCGTTATAGCAGAGATTGGGGATTTCTATGCCGTTATTGGCGGCAATGTTAAGCACGGTTTCGCCTTTGTTGCCGAGGCACTCCTTGCCGTTGATTGTAATTTTAATCTGTTCCATTATGCCGCCTCCTTTATTCTACGATTATTGCACCGAAACGGCAGGAGTTTACACACTGACCGCAACGGATACAGATGTTATCATCAATGATATGTGCCGCCTTGACTTCGCCGCTGATTGCCTTTGCAGGGCACTTCTTTGCGCAAAGAGTACATCCCTTACATTTATCGGCATCAATGGAGTAAGTGAGCAGGTCAACACATTCTTTTGCAGGGCACTTTTTGTCCCTGATATGAGCTTCATACTCGTTTCTGAAGTATCTGATTGTTGTAAGCACGGGGTTGGGAGCAGTCTGACCCAGACCGCAGAGCGCACCGTCCTTGATTGCCTCACAAAGCTCTTCGAGAAGCTCGATGTCGCCCTCTTTGCCCTCACCTTTGACAATACGGGTAAGGATTTCCTGCATTCTTGCGGTGCCGATTCGGCAATGCACACATTTACCGCAGGATTCAAGAGCAGTAAAATCAAGGAAAAATTTCGCCATACCTACCATACAGGTGCTTTCGTCCATAACAACCATACCGCCCGAGCCCATAATTGCGCCCGTTGCGGCAAGAGCCTTGTAATCGATAACGGTATCAAGCAAATCCGCAGGAATACATCCGCCTGAGGGGCCGCCCATCTGAACAGCCTTGAATTCCTTGTTGTCACGGATGCCGCCGCCGATGCCGTAAATAACATCACGGAGAGTTTTACCCATAGGAATTTCAACAAGACCGCCCTTACGGATTTTGCCCGTGAGAGCAAAAACCTTTGTGCCCTTGCTGTTTTCCGTGCCCATTGCGGCAAAAGCCTCGCCGCCGTTGTTGATAATCCAGGAAACGTTTGCAAAAGTTTCAACGTTATTTATATTTGAGGGTTTGTCGGTATAACCTTTCTGTGCAGGGAAAGGAGGCTTGAGTCTGGGCATACCTCTTTTGCCCTCAAGTGATTCGATAAGCGCAGTTTCCTCGCCGCAGACAAATGCACCTGCACCCGCCTTGATTCTCATATGGCAAGAGAAACCTGTGCCGAGAATATTTTCGCCGAGAAGATTTGCCTTTTCAGCCTGCTGAATTGCAATTTCAAGATGAGTGATTGCAAGAGGATATTCCGCACGGACATAAACAATCATTTCCTTTGCGCCGATTGCATATGCACCGATGAGCATACCTTCAATAAGACTGTGAGGGTCAGATTCGATAACCGCTCTGTCCATAAATGCGCCGGGGTCACCTTCGTCTGCATTACAGATAAGATACTTCTCATCCCCTGCGCTCTGACGGGCCGCATTCCACTTGAACCAGGTGGGGAAACCTGCGCCGCCTCTGCCTGCAAGACCTGAAATTTTTATTTCTTCAATAACCTGCTCGGGAGTCATTGTCTTAAGTGCTTTTTCAAGCGCCTGATAGCCGTCAGCCTCTCTGTAATCATCAAGAGAAACGGGATCAATCACGCCGCAATGGCGCAGAGCAATTCTCGTCTGCCTTGTGAGGAATTCTTCATCCTCTGAAGTTATTGCAAGCTTTTCAACAAGCGAAAGGTCACCGCTTCTTGCGGCATCAACAATCGCCTGAGCATCGTTTGCCGTAACCTTGACAAGGCGCTTCACAAGCTCCTTGCCTTCATAAAGGTCAACAATTGGCTCAAGGAAACACATTCCGATACAGCCTGTGCTGCCGAGAACAAAGGGCTCGTTTGCGCTCATTACCGCCTCAATAGCGGCACGCACCTTTGATGCACCTGCGGCAATACCGCAAGAGCCTTCA
>CALFPM010000179.1 GCA_937919155.1 uncultured Clostridia bacterium | reverse complement strand
AGTTCTGATGGACTGCATAACTCTTTCTTTTGAATTATAGAAGAACCAGAAGGAGGCAAGGCTTGATGCAACGGTTGTGAAAATACCCATACCTACAAAGAGATTAGTGTAAGCCTTTGCGAGCTTGCCTGCATCGTGCAGATACATACCTCTCAAAACGTCAATCAGAATTGTAACTGCCTGTTCGGGAAGCTTTTCGCCGAAAAATCCCGAGGCAAAGTTTGCTAAAGTTATAAGCCTTGTTCTGTCGTTGGGGTGCGGCGTTATGGTGGACATCAGACCTGTTCTTGAGATGGTCTGGAATGTTGTGATGCCTTCGCGCGCAATTGTGAGAATAAGATAAAACGCAAGCTTTGAAACGTCGGTATAAGACGTACCCTCAAACAGATGGGGCATAAGCCAATAAAGGCAGGTCAGCACACATCCGGGAATTGCAAGAAACATAAGATAAGGTCTGAACTTGCCCCAACGAGTTCTTGTTTTATCAATAACCGCGCCGAAAAAGATATCGTTCACAATATCCCAAACACTGTTGATTGTATTTACAACAGCCTGTAAACCCAGATCAACGCCGACAATACTTGTGATAAATCGGGTAGAAAAAATATTGATATTAAAACTCTGCGCCGCATCCCAGATAATGAAGCCTACAGATTCCTTTGCACCTACATAGCGTCTGTCCTGAGTTTTTGAGGTTGCGGATTTGACCTGCTGATTTTCCTGCATGAGGCGGAGTTCTTCAAACGCTTTTGCATTTGATTTATAATCCTTTTTATCAGCCATATTTTCACTCCTTCAAAAATCAGTTGTATTCCTTCACAACAGAATTAAGTTCACAAATAACGGTTGAACCTGCCATACTGCCTGTTGACAGCATTTCTTCATAGTGTCGCTGAGCCTTGCCGAAAAGTTTTTCGCCAAGCTCAGTATTCCAGAGTGAATCTGCAATAAAGGGAGCATAGTCATTATCAGGAACGATATATCCGATTGCATCATTGCAAAGACCCATTACAAGCACTGTTTTTCCTTCGCCGATAATATCGGCTGTGTAGTCATATTCCCAATCCGTACCCGTATATGACTGAGTTTTATCAACAACATTGCCGTAAACAAGCTGAGGAACAAGCTCGCCGGGAACTGTAAGCATTGCAATATCGGTGCCGATTTCAAGGTAACCAACCTCTGAAATCACAGAATAACCTGCAGGTGCAGATTTATCACGGACAACAGTCAAGCCAAGAAGACCCGAAACAGCACCAAGCTCCATAAGACCGTATTCAAGAGGTATTTTTATCTCTTTCATTTTTACGTTGAGCACAGGTTCAACTGCCCTTGCATTTTCTTCCGATTCAAGAATAATTCTTGCAAATTCATAACCAAGCTTCTTTGCCTGTTCATAATCTGCGGTTACTGGATCAGCTTCAATTTCCTTTGCAATTTCATCAAGGATTTCCTGAGTCTGAACGCCGCCTGCATTAACCGAAATCGGCGACTGTGCGCCCTGAACAAACATAAAGTTAATGCCTTCCGCATTCATTTTATATTCAATGTAGTTGGGATAATCGGCCGAAAGAAGCTTTGTTTCTCTGTTGATTGTTGTGGGATGACCGCCGACATTTGCAAATACGGTAGGTACGGAATCTGCATTGTCGGGAACAAACTTGAAACATGCAATCACATGCTGATAACCTTCCATATCATATCTCTTGTTGAAGATATAACCGTATTCATCATCCATATAATTGTTGTTTCTCTCGCTTCTGCCGATACCGGGAGTTTCAAAATAGTAAAGTTCACCCGGTTCCATACCGACATAAGCTTCAACAATTGCATCGGAAGCTCCGTCAATCATATGCTCATAGAATTCAGGGTCAATGCTTCTTGTTTTTTCGACAAAAGGAAGGAATGAGAAAAGATTCTGAAATATGGTTTTGATAAGAGGCTCCAGACCGAAGCCCTGAGTATCAATAACCGTGTGACAATGAGTGCTGTTGATGTTGATTGCAACAATATCACTTTCGACACCCATTTCTTCAAGCTTTTTCTCTGCCTCTGCACGAATCGTTCTGACATCATCATTGCAAACACCGATTCCGTCAACAGAAACCATAACAACAGTGCCTCTGCCTGAATTATCGCTGATTGCTATTGCGTTTGCACCCTGGTCATCATAAACGCCGTTAATTTTCTGAGTAAAATAACCGCCCGTATAATACTCTTTTGTTCCGTTTTTCAGATTTTCAGGCACCATGCTTGCCTTGCCGAATCCGAGATGCCACTTTGCATTTTCTGCGGGAACATCAATAAAGTTTTCTGTTCCATCATAGAAGTTTTCGGTTTGATAATCATCAACATCAACAAAATCCTTGGGAAAAAGTGCACCGAATCCCTTGAATACAGCATTAAGAAGACCGTTGATTGCATTGGTGCAGAACATAATTCCGCTGTTATCCATTGCTTCACCGTCTGATGCTCCTGCAAAAACAGTGCCTGAAAAAATCAATGTGAGTGCAAGAATAACAGAAACAATTTTTTTAAGACTCTTTTTCATAAGGCATTCCCCTTTTTTTATTTCGGCTCTCTGAAATCTCGTCAGCAATTTTTCCGAGAAATTTCATCTCATAAATTTCTCAATTGTCTGTTCAAGAATCAATCGCCATGATGTGTCAAGATGCGTGGTTGCTGCGGTAAATATCTTGGGTTTATTATTATTCATAAACTTTATCTAACACTGTCGTAAACCTCATAAAAACTGCCGATGAATGCAGGCGCCGCACCCTTGCCGTAAGAAATAAGGCACCATGTGTCACTATCGTATTCACCGCTGTTCTCGTTATACTGAATACCAGCGAGACAATAGTTTGCAGGATTAGCAACATAACCTGCTGCATCATTCATAAGATCCATAACAATAACATCTTCGCCGGTATATTCTCTGACGGGTGCAAGTTCAAAGCCTTCTGCACCGTTGCCGCCGTGAATAAGCTCGCCAAAGGTTTCTCCGGGGCTCATATACACCTTCATATCGTCACCGATTTCAAGATAACCGACTTCTGAAACAGTGTAATATCTGCCTAAATTATCTTTAAGAATAAAGTTATCGGCAACAGATGTTTTGCCGAGAAGAACAATAATATTATTATCAATCTGCACTGTAAACTGCTTGTGTTTTATGTTAAGAACCGGTTTCACTTCTTTAGCTTCAACAGTTTCAAGGCCGTCATACCATATTGTATATCTTTCGCCGCCTGTGAGCTTTTTCACATCAAGTCTGTCGCCTGTTTCTTCGTTAAGTTTTATTCTTTCCTCAGTTTTCATATTCATTCCGAGAAGAATATATGCGATTTCATAGCCGTAACGAACCGATGTATAATGTGCATTTCCCGGGAATTCATCCACACCGTCTCCTGTAAGACCTCTTGCCGATGTGACCGTTGAAACATTACCCTGAAGGAAAATGAAATTATATCCGGCGTCATTCATAACCATTTCAGCGCTCCAGATAAAATCGGGTGAGAATTTTTTGTCAAAAGAAAGAGTTTTTTCGGGATCAGCACTTGCCCAGTCATAGCTTGCCGATTCGGGATGACAACCGAAAGTTGCAATAATTGTGGGTGTTTTGCTATCATCAGCAGGGTCAAACTCAAGCTTATATATGTTGGTATCAAGAGAAATAGGCGCCGTTCTGTCGTAAACATAATCTTCGCCATCAATTTTTGAATAGTAAAG